>NZ_JACJFH010000002.1:0-142278 GCF_014164495.1 Pseudoalteromonas sp. SG41-5
GAAATGAATTTATTCCACGCTTGCGAAACCTGTTCGACTATTTCTTCATAACCACTAAACACACGATTAGATAAACAGTGTTGCCGTATCCAACTCCATACTTGCTCTATTGGATTTAACTCCGGGGAGTAAGGCGGAAGTTTTATTAGCGTGACATTATTGAATGGTTTTACAGTATCAATAGTATGCCAACCAGCGCCATCAACGATCACGACCGCATGACGTCCTACCTCCGTGGCTTTTGATATTAATTCCATGTGTTGCGTCATGACGTCTTTATTGACGATAGGGCTGATCAGCGCTTCTGTTTTACCATTACTTGGGCACACTGCACCAAATAAGTATCCATACTCAAACTGCTGTTGTTTTGTTGCGCGAGGCCTAGAGCCTGTTTCAGCCCATAAGCGTGTTGTTTGATTTTGTTGTCCAAACCGTGCTTCATCTTGAAACCACACATCAATGCGATCTAAAGGGAGATGTCCTGGGGTGTGAAGGATCGTTTCCACTTGGAACTTTTTTAAAAGCCTCTTGGCTTTCTTTTGACTGCTTTGGGTGCTTAGAACGGCTTGTGATCCAGCTAAACCCACGCTTCTTGAGCAGTTTGTAAATATGATCGGTGTGATATCTTATGTTGAACTGGTCATAAATATACTGAGCAATATCTTCCCCCATTAGTCTGCCTCCTTCTGAAGAACTTGCTGACTGTTTTACATAATCTGACAGTGTGTTTAGTTGTTGTAAGGTTAATTTAGCTGGACGACCTTTAATCGGTTTGTTGTTCAAGCCAGTAACGCCATTATTAAGGTAGTTTGAAACCCATTTATTGACACTGCCGCGCGCTGTATTTAGCCGCTTAGCAATATTCGTTCTGTTTTCACCCTCAAAGAATAATGAAACAGCAAGCAGGCGTATTCGCTTTCTCGCATTAGGCTCTTTACGTGATAAAGCTAAAAGTTGCTTGGATTTTTCTAAGTTCAATTTAGTAAAAGTAGATAAGTATCAGTGTGCTAATTAGATCACATAATTTGGCAGATTGGTATAATTGAACTTTGATAAGGTATATCACAGGCATAAAAAAGCGGCCAAAGCCGCTTAAGGAAGTAATATAATTTTAGTTTTAGCTTAGAACGCGTATTTAACTGAGAACTGCAGGCGATCTAAATCACCATCAACGCCACTTTCTGTTTCGCGTTCTGCATGCTTTAACTCAGCACCAAACGTTAAACGTTTAACTGGTGAGTATAAAATGTTAGCACTATAGCTTTGGCTAGATTCAGTTGGGTCACCGGTAATCGTAAGCAAATCAGTGTTATTGTCTGCTGAGAAGAACGAGTAAAGGAATGTTGAGCGCCATTGGTTATTCCAATTGTGCTGGTAAGCAATAAACCCTGATGTAGAGTCAATTGCATCTAGCTCATCACCATTAAGCACTGCACCATGCGCAACATTTAAGCCAACGTAACGACCTAAGCCTTTACCTTGGGTAAGCATAAATTTAACGTTGTCTTGGCCAACTTTAAACATACCTGATGCACTAATACCAATTGATGTTTCATCAGCGTCAAGGCCGCCCACTTTATAAGTAAGTTGACGAGCAAGCGCTGCAACCACTAAGTTACCCCAATCAGCAGTATGTGTGTAACGTGCTGTGAAATCCGGTAATGATGCATCATCGGTTACAGCCATACCATTTGAAGTTGTAATTGTACTTTCAGGGTTTTCTAACGAGAAAGACCATGCGCCAGTTGTGTATTTAACTTGTGCTTGGCGAACAAATACCGTGCCTTCAGCTGGACCTACAAAATCAAGAGTTTCAGGCAGTGCACCAACATTTTGGAAGTTTGACCATGTTTGACCAAATAACCAGCCGTCGTAAGAAATAAATGCGTGGCGAATACGTGGCGCGTATGAGTTAGATACGCGCTCATTACCGCCAGCAGCAGATGCTAAAAAGTCTATTTCGATTTTACTACTTATGGTTTTGCCGTTGTCTAGGAGTGTTGATGTGCCAAAATTAAAACGAGACTGACGTGCGTGCATATCAAATACAGCATCAGAGTTGTTGTCGGCACCGACTGTTAATGTACTTGGTACATAAAAGTCACGCCCTACATTTGTACCCGCAGGCGCGCCAGCTGAATAATCACTCCACATTGCATCGAGTTTTATATAACCGCCATAAGTCACATCAGTGCCACCGATGGTTGCGGCTTGTGCTGTAGCTGAAAGCGCGCACAATACGGCTGTGGCAGTAAGTGTTTTTAATACTGTTGATTTTGTTGTCATAGTCAAAGTCCTATTCGGGGCTGCTTGTTGCATTATTATACTTGTGTTGTGATACCACTTTTGATTAAGTATGCTTTTTACTCAATTACCTATTGGTCTATTAGACTAAGGTGGCAAGCTTGCCATCTCAGTATAAACATATCATTAACATTTTGTATTGATAGCGTAAAATGATGAAATTTTAAAACAATTTGAGCGTACAGTGAAATAAATCAAAGATAATACAACTAAGGTCTAATACTTTCGCCCGCTATGCTGGGTGATCCTTAAGATAGGCCTTAGGCAAGTAATTAAAATGGAGACGACTATGTCACAAAGTATCTATCCAGTTCCTGCACATATCAAGAATGCAGCCTTAGTTGATAACGATAAATATAATACACTTTACAAGCAATCTATTGATGATCCAGAAGGTTTTTGGGCAGAGCACGGTAAACGTCTCGATTGGTCAACACCTTTTACTAAAGTAAAAAACACCTCGTTTGATAAAGGCCATATCAGTATTAAATGGTATGAAGATGGTGAGCTTAATGCTTCGTATAACTGTATTGACCGCCATCTGGCAACTAAAGCAGATAAAACGGCATTGATCTGGGAAGGCGACGATCCTTCGCAAAGTGAACATATTTCTTATCAACAGCTGCATGACGAAGTGGCAAAATTTGCCAACGGTTTGAAAAAACTCGGTGTTAAAAAAGGCGATCGTATTGCTATTTACATGCCTATGTCACCGCAAGCTGTTTATGCAATGCAAGCATGTGCGCGTTTAGGTGCAATTCACTCGGTAGTCTTTGGTGGTTTCTCACCATCAGCAATTGCTGATCGTATTAAAGATTCTGGTGCTAAAATTGTTATTACTTCTGATGAAGGGCGTCGTGCAGGCAATACAGTGCCGCTGAAAGCAAATGTTGATGAAGCCGTTGCACAACAGTCGGTCACAACCATCGAACACGTTGTTGTACATCAGTTAACGGGTGGCGAGGTACAATGGCATGAACATGATGTATGGTGGCATGATTTAGTTGCTGATCAAGCCCCAGACTGTGCACCAGAACCGATGAATGCAGAAGATCCACTCTTTATTCTTTACACTTCAGGTTCAACAGGTCAGCCTAAAGGGGTGGTTCATACGACTGGTGGTTATTTAGTATATGCATCGATGACTCACGAATATGTATTTGATCTAAAAGAAGATGATATCTTTTGGTGTAGCGCCGATGTGGGCTGGATCACAGGTCACAGTTACATTGCTTACGGCCCATTAGTTAATGGTTGTACGCAAGTCTTATTTGAAGGTGTACCCACTTACCCAACCGCAGGACGTATGGGTGAAGTAGTCGATAAGCATAATGTTACAATTTTATACACAGCGCCAACGGCAATTCGTGCACTGATGGCCAAAGGCGATGAACCAACAGCGACTTCAAACCGCGATAGCCTACGTATTTTGGGCTCGGTGGGTGAGCCAATCAACCCAGAAGCATGGACTTGGTATTACGAAAACATGGGTAAAAGTAACTGCCCAATTGTTGATACTTGGTGGCAAACTGAAACTGGTGGCATCATGATCACACCTTTACCAGGTGCAATTGATATGAAACCTGGTTCTGCAACCCGTCCATTCTTTGGTATTGCGCCAGCATTATTTGATGCTGAAGGTAATGCTCTGGAAGGCGCAGTTGATGGTAACTTAGTTATTCTTGATAGCTGGCCATCACAAGCTCGTACAGTTTACGGCGATCATGAACGTTTTGAACAAACTTACTTCTCAGCTTATCCGGGTGTGTACTTTACTGGAGACGGTTGTCGCCGTGATGAAGATGGTTACTACTGGATCACCGGCCGTGTTGATGATGTATTAAACGTATCAGGACATCGCTTAGGTACTGCCGAGATTGAAAGTGCACTGGTTGCTCACCCTGCGGTTGCCGAAGCTG
This sequence comes from Pseudoalteromonas sp. SG41-5, assembly GCF_014164495.1. Taxonomy (NCBI): domain Bacteria; kingdom Pseudomonadati; phylum Pseudomonadota; class Gammaproteobacteria; order Alteromonadales; family Pseudoalteromonadaceae; genus Pseudoalteromonas; species Pseudoalteromonas sp. SG41-5. The sequence goes on from NZ_JACJFH010000002.1 coordinate 4,224, forward strand.
CTGTAGTAGGTTACCCGCACGATATTAAAGGCCAAGGTATTTATGTTTACCTAACGCCAAACGAAGGTATAACGGTCAGTGACGAATTAACCAAAGAAGTTCGTAACTGGGTTCGTAAAGAGCTTAGCCCAATTGCATCGCCAGATATGATCCAATGGTCACCAGGCTTACCGAAAACGCGCTCTGGTAAGATCATGCGCCGTATTTTACGTAAGATCGCTGCAAATGAGCACGAGCAATTAGGTGATACCTCAACACTTGCAGACCCTGGTGTGGTTGATGAATTAATCGAGAACCGATTAAATCGTTAAATATGCGTTAAAAACTTGATTAGAAGTTGATTCTAAACGTAGTATATCGGCTGTCAGCTATTTGATAGATGGCAGCCGAATTCATTAGGAGTGAACCATGAGTCAGTTTTTAATAGCGGATGACCACCCGTTATTTCGCGAAGCACTAAAAGGGGCATTAACGGCAAAGTTTGATGGTTTAGAGGTTTTTGAATCTGAAAATTTTGAAACTACATTGCAAGTGCTTAGTGAACAAGAAGATTTAGATATCTTACTACTAGACCTACATATGCCCGGCAGTGGCGATTTATATGGCCTAATTCGCATTCGTGAAGATTATCCAAGCTTGCCAATTGCTGTTGTCTCTGGCAGTGAAGATATCAATATTGTTTCAAAAGTTATGAGCTACGGGGCGATGGGATTCATTCCTAAGTCATCATCATCAGATGATATTGCCGGAGCAATTAATCAAATACTCGATGGCGATGTATGGCTACCACCTGAGCTTAAAGACAAAGTAGCGAGCGTTACCAATGAAGATAAAGAAATCGCCGCTCAAGTAGCCTCCCTTACCCCACAGCAATATAAAGTGCTGCAGTACTTACACGAAGGTTTGTTGAATAAACAGATCGCTTATGAACTACATATTTCAGAAGCAACGATCAAAGCGCACATCACCGCGATATTCCGTAAGCTTGGAGTGTATAACCGCACGCAAGCGGTGTTGATAGCTGCAAAATTACAACTCGAACCTATCGAGCAAACACATTAAGTACAGTATAAAAGTAGTCAATAATAAAAAAAATAAAGAGGCGTTGAGCCTCTTCATTCTACTCTATTTCTAGAACCTAGCTAAATACGACGGTTCGATTACCATTAATAAATAGCTTATGTTCTGATGCTAATTGCAGTGCTTTACAAAACACTGTTTTCTCTACATCTTTGCCCATTTTAGCCATCATTTCGGCAGTGTTTGCGTGGTTTACATGGGTGACGTCTTGCATAATAATCGGCCCTTCATCGAGCTCATTATTAACAAAATGCGCTGTTGCACCAATGATCTTCACACCCCGTTCAAATGCCTGATGATACGGTTTTGCACCGATAAAAGCAGGTAAAAATGAATGATGAATATTGATAATTTTACCGTCAAAACGGCCTACAAATTCAGGACTTAAAATCCGCATATATTTGGCAAGGCCAATGATATCGGGATTGTAGCTGGCAATTAAGTCACCCACTTGCAGGTCGTGTTCAGCGCGTGATAGCCCTTCATGGCTGACCACATGAAACGGCACATCAAAGCCCTTCGCCAATGGCGCTAAGTCAGGGTAATTAGCAATCACAGCCAATACTTCAATATTCAGTGCTTGCTCAAATTGCTTTAGCAATACGCCCCCTAAGCAGTGGGCTTCTTTAGTCGCTAGTAACACCACTTTAGTTTTCTCGTCAGTGTGCAGTGCTAATTGCGCGCCATCGGGTAACAAAGCTTGTAATTGATTTAAAAAATCTGGATGTGGTTGGCCCGTTAGTTCAGTGCGCATAAAAAAGCGCTGAGCATCTTTATCTACAAATTCATTATTGCGGGTAATATTTAAATTATGCTGATGACAAAGCCCGGTGATTTTCGCTATTAAGCCGACATCATCGGCACATTGCGTGGTTAGTATCGTGTTCATTTTTCCTCATTCTAATCCCGTGAACAGTGGCTCCATTATTTGTTAATTTGTCACAATAGCAAGGGCTTTATTGAGAAATTCAGTATTACCTAAATTGCTATAAGTGGAAAATAAAAAAATATTTTAATTTTGTGAGAAATTATTATACAGATTTCGTTATGGGTTATTTATTGTTCATTATCTTATTATCGTCAGGTAGACAAAATATAACAACGAAAGGGATAATTTTATGAATCTAATTAAATCAATGCTTGCGGCATCTATTTCGCTGGCTTTATTGTCTGGCTGTGAATCTGATTTTGTTGATCACCCTGATGAGCCTATAAATACCGCACCAGTTATTAGCGTAAGCGATACAGCAGTAGTTGAAAAACAAGCTATTTCAATCAGTGCCACAGTGCAAGATGAAGGCCCCGTTACTTATCTTTGGAGCCAAAATGCAGGGTTGTCAGTTGCATTAGAGAACACCAATACAGGGACTGTTAGCTTTATTGCGCCAAGTGTTAGCGAAGATAAAAAAATATCTTTAAATTTAACTGTTACAGACAGTGAAGGTTTAACGAGTGAAAAAAATGTTGTAGTTGATATTCAACAGCAGCTGGTTAAATTATCACTGGAAGGCATAGCAACAGATTCCCCCTTAATTGACGCGGCTATAAAAGCCAAAATAGGATCGCAAGAGTTCACGACAACGACAAATAGCGATGGTTATTATAGCTTAGAGTTAGCACTTGACGATGATGCTGATATGAGTCAATTGGTGACAATTGAAGCACAGGGTAAAGAGCAACAACAAGCCGCTTTGTTGCAGTCACGACTAATGAGCTTTGCAAGCTTAAAAACGAAAGCGGGCGATGACGCTGTACTTACTAATGACGAAGACTTTTCGGTAAATATTACTAATCTAACCACAACAAAGTCGGCGCTTTTGGCGCGAGAAAATTTATTCGTAGACATTAAAAGCGAGCAAGACTTGAAACGCTTGTCGAATGAGATTAGTGCTGATGAGCTCGTTAAGGTTGCTACGACTATAAAAGTTATTTTGGACAAATCAACGAGCAATGAATTATTTGCTTTACCCGAGGGAGTAAATAATGTTTTAGAGCTGGCTTTAGATAATGAAAAAATGACTCAGTATATTAAAAAAGTGGAGCAAACGCCCGAGTTTAGCCAGGCCCAAGAAGAAATGCTAGCTGATGAGAAGGTTGTTCAGTCTACAAAGACTAATAACATTAAAACTTTTTACTATAATCGTGGCAATTTATCTATTAATCAAGTTATTGAATTAGATAACGACGGCACTGGTCGTTACCTTCTTCAAAATTATGATGGTCGCTTCGACTGGATATATCAAAACGATGTGTATACCTTAAATAATCCTGAAGGTTTTTATGCTTATCAGACTACTGCTGATATTGAAATTGGTGGTGAAACAAAGCGGGTTCGCCAAGAGGTTACTACTTATAAAGCAGAGCTAAAGTTAATTGCGGCAACTGAAAATGGTTTTTTAGTCAAAGAAACTGAGTATAAAAATGTAGAGTACCCAGATGGTGAGTTAGAAAATTATCAACTCACTAACGAGTCTATCCTTAAAGTATTCACTCAAAATGAGCAAGTTGATTTTACCTTCGCGCAAACTCAAAACCCTATTGCATTGCCTGCACCGCATATTTTCGTTGATCAAGTATCTCTTGGTGCGATTACGTTAATGTTAAATGACGATGGAACAGGTGCTGTTTCAGAGCTTGGAAATACGCCTATTACTTGGCGAATGATAGAAGATAATAACAAACAGTCATTACATATCACACTGAGTGATTACGATAATGAAACAATACTATTTAGGCAATTAACAAGTGATGGTGATATTGCAACGTTTGCTGCATTTAGTGAATTTGACGGAATTAAAAATGCGAGTGTAGGTACTGGCAGCATTATCGACGAATCAGAGACATTCAATATTGCAACAATCCCTGGAATATATAGCTACAACTTTGATGGTAAGAGTTTAGATGAGTTTTGGTTTGAGCTTTGGCCTGATGGCAAAGCTATTTCGATGAGTGTGTACGACAGCAATGAGGATGGGCAATTATCAGTTGCTGAAAGTCGAATTTATGCTGGTAACTGGCATCTTGATGATGACATTCTTACAATAACGCGAAACCTAAATGGACGAGATGATTGTTACTACGTTGAGCAAGATCCTAATTGCTGGTTGTGGAATACTCGGCAATGGAAGCTAATTGAACAGATCGAAGATACTATTTATGTAAATAACATGCATCAATTTACCTATAGCCAAGGTGAGGAACCAAGAGAGAAAACGTTCGATAATCGCAAGTTTAATCGAGCAACTGAGCGGCCTATTTCGTCTCCACTACCTGATGAAATTTTACAACAGATAGGCTATCAGCCCCCTGTTTCTTTGACTGGCCTAATTAGCCCTAATAACTACTTGGGTAAGCGTTTGTATTTTACAGATCATGATTATAAAGTGGAAGGCGAGCTTGGTTATTTTCAATTTGATGACAATAACTCATTTCAATATTATCAAGATAACAACCTATCAACAGGGACTTACCAGATATTTTCTGATAATCAATTAATATTACGCGATGGTTCATCATTAATGTATGGGGCTAATTATAGTTTATTAATTGGCTCGAGTAATGTGGTAATTGCTACTTTTGAAGAGCATATTTGGCCGCATTTTACTAGCGAAAACGATGCCAAAGAATACATGAGTATTGTTGCCGACAATAAACCAGTAAGTAACGTCGAACATTTAATCGGGCGCGATATATATATGGTCGACCGAGATCGAGATGATCAGTGGGTGGTTAGTTATTTGAAGTTTGATGAAGATAAAATCACAATTTATAGTGATGAAAGTTTCACAACCATTAATACAGAGCTTGATTACAGTGTTGATGACACAGGCATGATTAGCTTCCCGGATGATCAAAATACAATGTACTTATCGTTAGTGACTGATGAGTTTAATATTATTATTACTAATGATGTAGGAAATAGCAGTAAAGATTTTAACTATTTCTTATTTGATCAGCAAAAAGCAAAAGATTTTGTTAACAACACAAATGCATTAAGAGAAAGCGCACAGCGTTAACTCCACTTACAATCTTTTAGTTTTAACAAAAATAAAGCGCGATAATTTTTATCGCGCTTTTATTCGTTTTAGTGGCCTGCAAAATTACCGTCGCAGAGATTTTATATCACGTAAAATGTGTAAATGTTAGGTTATAAGGCCGACGCGGGGTAAACCCTTAAAAGAACGGGGGTAAACCCGCTGTTATGGTGTTGTATGGAGGTGATTGTGGCTCGTTTAATTTTTTGTTGTTTGATGGTTGGTGTTTTACCAGGGTGCGCGATGAGTGACCCATCTGCAGAGATTGATAAAAATCAGTATGTATATCCTTATAAATGTACACATAAAGGAGAGGTTGAATATCATTCAATCACGGCACGTGAGCCTTTAAGTAAAGCGTTTTTAGCTAAAATGCAAAATGCATTGCACGAGGGCTTTGAGCTAGATCCTAATAGTTGCGTGCCTGTAGAGGCAATACCAGACGCTAAGAATAAGTAATTCGTCTCAACGATTTAGTAACGCCATTAAGACAGATAAAAATATTTTAAATTTATGAGAAAAATTTAACTGCTATTCGTGTCTGTCATTGTTGTGATTTCTTCGTAAAATTTATTTAGCTATAAATAATAACTATCTAAGGAATTACATGAAGTTACAGTTTGAATCACCTAAAGTTAAAACATCAATTTTATTCACGTTCAGTCTTCTTCTATCTGCTTGTGGAGGTGGTAGCGATGACTCACAAACTACAAAATCTGATGCAGATAAACAGCCAGATAAAGTAGAAGCGTCGCGCTTAGTGTGGGAAAAATTATTACCAACAACAAGCTTTGCTTATTACTCGTCACCGGCACTTAGTGCTGATGAGCAAACAATTTATATAGGCACAGCTAAGAATGTACGCAATGACCCCGCAGGCAGTGATTTGATGGTAGCTTATAACCGCAATGGCAGTGAAAAGTGGCGTTACACTTTGCCTAATGGTGAAGAAGTGCGTTCAAGCCCTGTTGTACATAATGAAAATATTTATTTCACTGTTGATAAGCGAGTAGGTGAGTTTGAAAAAGCATATCGCGATTTAGTAGCTCTAAATAGTAGCGGCGAGCAAATGTGGCGTCAACGCGTATCTGATTATGGCTTTCAAACAGGTTCTGGTTTAACCAAGGTTGCGGCTTTTGAAGGCCAAGTTATATATACCGGTTTAGATATCCGCGCTTTTAATGCGCAAACGGGTGAGAGCTTGTTTGAGCGTTTATGTAACTGTGTAGAGCGACAAGACCGATTTGTAAATGGAGCGGTAAATCACAATGGAGAATTGGTATTTTATGATGAAGGGCGCGTACTTAAGCTTGATTTAAATAGTTATGAGTTAGTTGGCGAATTCAAAGATATAGACACCTTTGAAGGTGACTTGGTTTACTCTACTCCAGCTATTGATTCTAACAATAATATTTACTTTGGGTCTGAAGCCGGAGTTTTATACAGCTTTGATGATAATTTGGATCTTCGTTGGCAGTTTGAGTTAACAAACCCGCAGGTGTTCGAGGCGCCATACATTCGCTCATCGGTAGCGATAGATGAGTCGCGTAGTACGATTTATTTTGGTACAAAAAATAATGATGATAGTGAGTTTTACGCACTCGATATCAATGATAAAAGTATAAAATGGCAAGTGGCAATTACCGGTGATGTTTATGTGTCTCCTACCATTGGCGATAATGGTAATGTGTACTTTTCTTCAGAAAGTAATTTACTTTATACATATAAACCAGATGGCACGCTTGCATGGCAATATGATTTAAAAGCAAATGTAACTTGGTCTTCTCCAGCTATCGATAGTCAGGGGGTTTTATACATAGGTACTTTATCTGAAAGTAATGTATCGGCCGCAAGTGCAACAGGTAAGCTTGTGGCTATTCAAACCGACAGCACAGGTTTAATGCCTAATACTTGGTCTAAAATTCACCGGGATAATCAAAATAGTGGCGTGGTTAAGTAAAGTTAAAGTAAAGCAGTCGCACTAGTGTGCGATTGCTTTAACTAAAATTACAACGGGTTTACCACTGAGAACCGTTTATCAGAAACACTCCAGTAACCCAGATCAGAGACGATTAAAATTTTATAATTGTTACCTCGGCCATTAAAGAGTGCAGGGTCTAAGTTAAACTCTCCTGTATTTGGCAGTTCTTCAGCGAACTGGTACCAGCGCCTATTATTCACGATATTTAAATCCACTTGTTGCTTATCGCCAATTCCGCGAGAGTCATCATGCAGAACATACATAGCAACGGTTTGTCCGTAGAGTTTATTGGCGTTCCAGGTTATCGTTTTTTGCTGACCTACAGGGTAAATATCAAGGGCTTTAGGTGTGATAATAGTTGTAACCAATTTGTCTTTTAGTAAAAAGTGCTCTAAACCGTTATCAACAGTTTTACCTGAAGCAATACTAAAGAAACCATCAGATAGGCTCCAATAGCCTAAATCGCTGATGAGCATAAGTTTAAAGCGATTTGTGCCATTGGCCATAAAATGATAAGGGTCAATTTGGGCTGTTCCCGTGTTTTTTAAATTAGTTGCCGCTGGGTGCCAATCAATTTTCTTCAAATTATTAAAATCATCAAAGCTGTTAACTTTATAGTTGACGGTATGATTGACTAATACACTTATCGTATTGCCAATTAATCGTTTGCTATCCCATTCAATCGTAAATTCAGAGCCTATTTTTAGTTGGCTTGCATGTTTAGGGGCCGTGATCGAGCTAACTCGCTTTGTTTCACTTATCGCGTTGATATCTCTGGCAGGGCTAAATTGGTTCTTTGTGGAGTGTGATATATGGTTTTGCTTTTCGAGTTGTGCTAACCACTGTGTGTGTGGATTATTGTTTAGCTTATTAATAGTCGCTATTAATTCAAATGCCAAGGGAGAGTTTGATTTAGCATAAACAATGAGCTGCTGCATTTGCTGTGAAGTTAAAGTATTAAACATATTTGTTTTTATCACAAGCTCTAACCATTGAACTTGCTGTTGCTTGCTTAGTTGTGTTAGGTCAATATCAAATAATGCTGTTTTATTCAGTGTATTTTGTTCATATTGCGCCGTGTATTTTGCTAAGGTGATATCGTAATATTGGCTTGATTGTTGTGTACCATTGGCAAGCCATAGCTCTGCATTCTTTAAGGTTTGTGAGTACTTACGCAAACTTAAACCTAGCATGGTACTTTCATAACGCCCCTTCATGCATTTTTGATCACTTGTCGAACAATGTAGTAGCTGTTTATTTAAAAAGTTATTTGCTTGCAAATAATCACGTTCTTTTAGGTAATATTGATATTGCTCATATAGTACAGTACTAAGTTCATGTTCAAAGTTTGGGAGTAGCTGTTGATAGATAAACATGGCTTTATTCAGGGCTTGTTCTTGCGCAAGTTGTGCACCTGCTTGAGCATATAAATTTGCCGCAAAATGGTTTAATTTTGCGAGCTCACAATGTAGTGGGTGGTAGTTATTCGCAGCATTTTTTAATGTTGAGTCTAGTAACTTAATTGCTTGGTCTATTTGATTATCTTCTATCAGTAGGCTGCTTTTCATTAACGATTGCCATGCTTTTTGCGAGGCAGACGTTGCTGTCGTATTTTCATTCTCGAGAATTAATTGACGGCTGAGTATAGGGTGATTATCACGATGAGTAAAAATATGTATTAATAATTCCAGTTTTAGTTCGGATGCATCGCTATTTTGAAAAGCTATTTTGATCTGCTTTATGTCACCAGCTAAATAGCTATCTTTAGTAAGCCAACCAAGCAATTTAATGTTGCTGTTTTGAGGGTTTTGCTGCGATAGTTTTTGCCAAAGAATTCGTGCTTTTTGTTGTTGATTTAATTTAATTAAACTTTTAATTTTTAATATTTGCATGTCAATCGAACTATCGCACAACGCCAATATATCTAAAGCTGCTGTAAAATTTCCATGCAAGTATAAGCTTTGGGCAACGGTTAAGAGTACGCTTTGTTGGTTTTTTGGGCTTAATTGACTCTGCATTACTTGTTCAACACCAGCAAGTAACAAGGCCGATACCGACAGTTTTGCACCTTGCGGCGCTAGCGGTGTGCGCTAATTAGTAAGTTTTGATAAAAGTTGAGCAGTTCATACTGTTGCTTTACGGCTTGCTTTTGTTCATCTTGATAAAGAAATAAGCTAATACAGGCGACACCCAAAAAAGCGATAGTTGAGGTTATTAGAGCAGCAGTAAGAGGGGAGCGTCTTATAAACTTACCTAATATATATGTTTTTGAGTGTTTAAACCAAAGTAATGGACGATGCGCCAGATAAGCGGCGATATTTTGTTTTAATGTATCTGCTGATGCAAAGCGTTGCTGTGGTAGTGGCGCCAGTGATTTATTGATGATTTCTTGAAGCTCTGTACTAATAGGTTGTATAAGTAGTTTTTCTAAAATACGCCCAAGGCTATAGATATCAGCTTGGGTTGTTAAGCTTTCACCAGCCAGTTGCTCTGGGCTTGCAAACTCGTGACTAAGCGCTTTTATATATGCGTTATGTAATGGTATTTCATGATTCATGGAACTGGAACGCGCAACCCCAAAATCAACAAGTTTAGGTTCACCATTGTTATCTACTAGGATATTTGAAGGCTTTAAATCTGCATGGATCACCCTATTTTGGTGAGCATACTCAACGGCATCACATACTTTTTGAAATACCTCTAACCTTGCTTTTTGCGAAAGGTTTTTTGCGTAGTTAATTAATGTATCACCGGCTATATATTGAATGATGATGTAAGTGCCAATACTGCATTTACCGACATCTAATACGCTAGCTATATTGGGATGTGATAATTTGGCAAGATATTGCGCTTCTTGTAAAACATGTTTTTGTCCATGTAATTGTACAATGGATGGATAAAATAACTTAATCGCTACCTTTTGATTTAACTGGCCATCATTTCTAGTCGCCAAGTAAACTGCACCCATTCCCCCATAGCCAATTAATTGCTCTAACCTAAAGTGACTTATTTCGCCGCCTTGCAGTTGTAAAAGCTGATGATCATTAGTAAGTAAATTTAATTGGCCATGTAATAAGTCATTAAACAATGAGCTTTGATCATTACTTGTATGTGCATTTATTAATTGCTTCACTTCAATGATGAATTGTTCATCAGATAGTTGTAATTGCAGCAATCCTGAGGTTAAGTTGTTGGCATGGTGTGTAAGTAAGTGTTCAAAACACGAAAGCGCGTCTTTAAATTGATTCATTAATTATCTTAATTTGTTTGAATACGCACTTTTATAAACGCTTTAGCAGCATCTAATTCGCGATAAATAGTAGCAAGTGAGACCTTGAATTGTTTAGCTAGCACTTTAGTATCTAGGCCCAAAAAGTAATGTTGAGAGAATATTTGAGCTTTTTGCGGATGATTTTTTTCTAGATGATTTAGGGCGCTATCTAATGCTAAAAAATCCTCTTGGTGTTTTAGTTGATCGTTTTGTTGCTGGATTTTTTCTGCGTTAGGAGTGCGTTTGAGAGTTTGAAACTTGCGAATTTCATCGCGTAAAATATTACGGATAAATACACTTAAATAAGTATTAAATTGTGTTTGGTGATTAATGCTTTGTTGTGGCGGGATTAATTCAATAAGTGACTGATGTAGTAGCGATCCAGTATGCGGTAAGTGCTGCAATACATAGGTTGAATCGATTTCATTACGGTAACCTTCTAAATGTACATGACAAACTTGTTTCAGGTGGTAGTAAAGCCGAGCTTTAAGTTCATCAGCACTTTGCGGGCAACCATTTTGCCAGCCATTGATTAGATCTTCTAATGATGCCTGCATCGATCTTCCTTATTTCGATATTTCAATTAATAAGGTACATTTGCGGGACTTTAATTACAAGTGTTAACTTAATGTTCGTTAATCAATTCTCTCAGCTGTGAGGGAGTCGTCCCAGTCCAGCGTTTAAATGCGCGGCGAAAGTTAGTTAAGTCGCTAAAGTTAAGTTCGCCTGCTAGGGTTTCGTTACTTTGCGCTAAAGTGGCGATATTAAACACCGCGGTTTGGCGATTGATACAATCTTGCAAGGCGCTAAAACGAGTATGATGTTGTTTTAGTTTTCGCTTAAAAGTGGCGGGGCTCATAGCGAAATGCTGGGCAACTGTTTCGAGGTTTTGTTGTGGTTGAGCGCCAATATGATTGCGCACTAATTGCAGCCAAGATGCCGCAGGTAAAGGGTGCTGCTTTATGGTTGCTAATGATTGCTGCAGCAGGCTCGGACAGCTATCTATTAAGTGTTTGTTATAAAGTTCATCACTAATACTGACCATAAATAATTGTTGTGAAAACTTGCAGTTGGCTTGTAGGTTAGTTTGATATTGCTCTATGTGTGAGGGCTGCGCATAGGGAAACGAAAAACATAAATCACTGTTATTACCTATTCGCCATTTACATGTTGCAGCGATAAAACTGGCAAATAATTCGCAGCAAAATTGTTCTACGGCTGCATTTATTGCCCCGAAGCTGAGGTTGATAATGAAGTAATGTCGGCCTTGATGGTATTTATGTTCGGCATTAAATAAGTTAAAGCCATGCAAAGGAGTGCGTGTGAGTAGTTTTTGCAGTGTGCGTAAACTTTCTGCTTGAGAAAATGCGCTATATAACGGATTGTGATTAAGTAGTTTTCGCCCTAGTAAAAAACTGAGTTGGTGTTGATTATCAAATTGACGACAGTTTTCTTGTAATCGATAAAATTGCTCAACACTGATCGAAGCCGTTCCAGCTGCAAAATCTTGATAAAATAATCGAGTTCCTTTGAGTAACTTATCAGGGTGTACCCCTCGGTGTTTGGCTAAATCAACTAATTGCGCTGCCCATGACTGTAAACCTTGATAAGGAGAGTCGATATAACTGCTGTTACTAAGGCTTGCACTCACGCAGTATGTCCATGTAAGTTTTTGTTCGTTAGTAATTTTTGATGCAATTGACTGAGTAAACCAGAGGTCGAATCACGGTGCGTTGCGGCTACTAAACTGGTGTGTACTTTTTGTTTGTAGCTCACTGCTTTGTCGCTGCTATTAAACGAAAACGCTTCTAAAGCACTGACTAACGATACGCTTAGCTGCTCTGCGACAGCGAGTTCGGTATTGGGCAACATGACAATAAAGCAATCACTGGCGTAACGGCAGACTAAATCTTGTTCACGTACATTCAAGGTGATCACTTGAGCAAACTCTTGTAACAGCTTATCGCCTTCTGCATCACCAAATTGACGATTAAACCGATCAAACTGAGCAATATCTAACATCAGTAATGAAAATCCATGCAGGCTATGGTGGAGCAAATTTAGCTCGCGGCTGATCTGGCTTTTCATATAATCGGCGCTAGCTAGTCCGCTGATAGCATCACTGAGTTGATGCTCTCGATAAAAGCGCTCGCGATTACGTAATTGTTGATTAATGGTCATTTGCTCTTGGTGCCAATGATACAAAGCCATGGTCATTAAAATCATCCCAAATGGTGCAGGAATGGATTCAATAGTACTGAGCCATGCTTGTTCATTGCTGTAATATACAAATTCATCAATAAAATCGAGGGTCATCGATAGATTCATAATCGCAAGGCCTGAGAATAATAAGTTAGTTACTCGTCCCTTTGGCCTACTTAATAGAATAAAAAAGATCCACAGCAGGGTCATGGCAGTAATACCGCCTTCGCCACCTACATCAAACCAATCGATCTGGCTATGGCCTTTATAGTGACCGTAGCTAAGTGTCAGGGTTAATACGCTGGTTAACATCACCACTAAGATAAGCAGTAATGAGCGATGTAATTTTAAAAACGATAAATTCATTGTCAGCTCAATAGGTATATTTGATAGCCAGAATAAGCAAACAGCTTAAACACCACTAGGGTCAGATTAGCTCACAGTGATGACATATTTTTTACGTTGGCAACTTTTCAAACGGATTATTGTTGATTTTTGAATTAAAAAACCATAAAAACAGGGGGTCAAATCAGCTCATTTTGCCGTATTTAACTACTTAAAATGCCCTTACAATGGCTAATTATCAAGGACGTAACGGGTACTGACATATTTCTTTCATGATTGCCCCTTAGGGTGTTGCTGCGAGCCAAGCATGGCCAAGTAAACAATCAAAATCATTAGCAGCAACCAAGAGAACAATTATGAACCCTTTTATCAAATCGAGTATTGCATTAGCGTGTTGTGGTATTTTATATGCGACCCCAGCCTTAGCGGATGGTCGTGTGCAAGGTCGCATCACTGATGCCAGCCAAAGTGTGTATTTTGGCGGCGCGAAAGTATCGGTTAAAGAGTTAAACTTAAATACGGTAAGTAACCGCGATGGTTCTTTTTCATTTAATAAGTTGCCAGCGGGTGATTACACCCTAGTGGTTGATTACATTGGTGCACCATCGGTAGAACAAAAAATTACGGTGGTTGATTCACAAGTTTTTACACAACAAATTATTATTGGTGAGCAACAAGAAGCCATCGACAATATCATTGTTTATGGCCAAAGTGCTGGCCAAGCAGGCGCAATTAACCGTCAAAAAAACGCAACTAATTTAAAATCGGTAGTCAGTGCAGACTCGATTGGCCAGTTCCCTGATCAAAACGCAGCAGAAGCATTACAGCGTTTACCGGGTATTTTTATCGCTCGCGACCAAGGTGAAGGGCGATTTGTTGGTATTCGCGGTATTGATCCAAATTTAAACAACGTTACGGTTAATGGCTTAAATGTGCCGTCGCCTGAGGCCGGTGTTCGCTCTGTGGCGATGGATGTATTGCCAAGTGAACTAATTCAAAGTTTAGAAGTAAGTAAAACTGTTACCCCAGACATGGATGCCAGTGCTATTGGTGGCTCTATCGAAGTAAAAAGCTTAAGTGCCTTTGATAAAGCAGGTGAAAGCTATAGTTTTACTGCGCAGGGCTCATATAACGAATTAGAGTCAAAAACTAGCCCGAAGCTTTCAGGTAGTTACACTAATGTTTATGAGCTTGATGGTGGTCTTGATCTAGGTGTAGCAACAGCTATTTCGTGGTTTAAGCGTGATTTTGGTTCACGTAATATGGAGACCGACGGTGGTTGGAGTGAATTTGATGTTGAAGATGCAGCAACTGGCGACAAGGTCTCATTATTTGGCGCTGAAGAAATTGAGCAACGCCAGTATCAAATTACCCGTGAGCGTTTAGGTGCAGCACTTAATTTAGATTTACACAGCGGCGCCACTGATAAATATTATTTACGCACACTATATAGTGACTTTTCTGATGATGAGTATCGCCAACGTAATGAGTATAAGTTTAGCGATGGCAAACTATTAGATAGCAACGAGAGCGGTGCAAACTTTAGTGGTGCAGAAATGGACCGCGATACCAAAGACCGTTATGAAGAACAAAGTATTCTTTCACTGGTACTTGGTGGTGAAAATCAATTAGATAATTGGTTTGTTGAATATAATGTTGGTTATTCTAAATCAGAAGAAAAAGAGCCAAACCGCTTAGATGTGACCTTTGCTGGTAAAGATATTGATATGGGCTACATTGCGCGCGTTGATACTCCATTATTAAGCCAATCGACTAATGCCCACGATTTAAGCCTGTTTGAGATGGATAAAATTGAAGCGGCCAATAACCTTAGTGAAGACGAAGAGCTTAGCTTTAAACTCGACTTCAGCCGTGATTTTGTGTGGCAAAATAATAATGGTGAATTTAAGTTTGGTTTTAAACATCAAAATCGCGAAAAGCGTAATGATGTAAAGGTTGCTATTTATGATGGCGACTTTTTAGATGCTCTTGGTAGCGACTTTGCCGCGCCTGCACCTGACTTTGATTTGGGAAGTTTTGGACCGGGCCTTGATCGCGGCGCGATTCAAGCCTTTGTGAGAAAAAATAAAGAGGCGTTTGCTTTCAATAGTAATGAGTCACAAGTTGAATCTGATGGTCAAAGTTATGTAAGTAATGAAGATATTACCGCCGCTTATGCGATGGTTAGCATGGATATTGATAAGTTACATGTTGTCGCGGGCGTGCGTTATGAAGGTACTAAGTTTGAAACGCAAGGTAACCAAGTTGACTTAGTAGTCGATAAAGTAAGTGATACAGAAACTGTTACCACCACGCCTTGGCAAGTAAATAAAGATTATGACTACTTTTTACCAAGCTTAAATTTACGCTATAACATCAGCGATAAACTAGTGACCCGTTTTGCTTACACCAATACTATCGCGCGGCCAACCTTTAGCGATTCGGCCGCTTACCAATTAATTGAAACTGAAACAGTTGAAGATGAAGGTGTAATGGTTACAGAGCGTAAAGCTGAAGTCGGTAATCCAGCTCTCGACCCTTATGAATCAATGAACTTAGACGCATCAATCGAATATTATCCTGGTTCCATTGGGGTGTTATCTGCAGGTGTTTTCTATAAAGACATCGACAACTTTATTATTCAACAAGAAGTACAAGATAACGGTGATTGGGATGGTTTTGACGAAGTAGTGCAAATGGTTAATGGCGGTAAAGCGTCATTAACGGGGATCGAGCTAAACTGGAACAAAACCTTTAAATCAGGATTTGTGCTTGGTGCAAACGGAACCTTTATTGATGCGGATGAAAAATTACCAAATCAAGCAGACACAGTGGCAAATATCATTGTGGGCTTTGAAAATCATGCTATTAGCACTCGTTTAAGCGCATCATATAAGAGTGAGAGTTTTCAGTTTGATGATGCTGATATGGCGGTTTATGAAGATAGCCACATGCAATTGGATTTCAGCAGTAAATATTACTTAAACGATAATATGAACTTGTATTTCAATGCCACCAACCTAACAGATGAGCCAATGTACTTGTATCACGGCGAAAAACGTTACAACTACCAGTACGAATCTTACGGTCGTACATTTGAGCTAGGTTTTACGTTTTCTTCTTTGTAAGGTGAACATATGAGCCTGCTTAACAGTAGGCTCATTGTTGAGGATATTATGATTAATAAAACTATTTTGTATATTGCACTAACCGCATGTTTAGCAACGGTGGGTTGCACAGCTCAAAGTAACAAACAAAGCAGTACTGACGTCGCAAGTACCAGTAAAAAAGCCTCCGACAAGATTGAGTTTTTAGCTTTTGGTGATGGTGGTTATCATGTTGACTATCCAAAAACTAAACACATAACCAACCCTAAAAACAAGCAACAGTTTATAGCCGCAGAGCTTGCTGATTGGTTAGAAGATTATCGCCCTCGCGATGAATTTGACCATGCACCAATATATATTTATCCAGGCACTGAGATTGCTACAGAGCAAGGGGGCGCTCAGGCTGTGGGGATCGCAATGGCAAAATTGTGTGAAACAAAAGCGTGCCAATTTGCTATTCAGCTCGGTGATAACGTATACCCTGATGGTGCCGATGCTAATGATGGTAAAGACGACCAAAAACGTTTACAAGACTTAGTGTATGCGCCGCTTGAGCCATTATTTAAAGCTGAGCCTAATTTAGTGGTGTATTCCGCATTAGGTAATCATGATTGGAAAAGCTCGCGCAAAGGCGTAGCGGTACAAACGCAATGGATGGCAGAGCAAGCGAACTTTCACCTAGACGAAAAAGGCTACTATAGCTACAAAATGGGTGAGCCGGGTAACGATGTAGAGTTTTTTGTACTCGATACCAATATGTTACTGGCAGGGCAAAGTTATTATGATGTGCCGCTAAACCCAGATGGCAGCGAAGCAGATGAGCAACAAGCAATACGTGATGGCCGCGCAGATCTTGAAGTACACGACCCCCATGAAGGGCCACAAAATGATGAAGACCTAGCTCAGCTTATATGGCTTGAACAAGGCATTGCAAACTCGACTGCTAAATGGAAACTGGTTTATGGGCATCATATTTTATGGTCAATTGGGGGCACTAAATATAGTGAAGGCCACGTACTGCGTAAATTACTAATGCCAACTCTTTGCAAATATGCAGATGGTTATATTGCCGGCCACGAGCATGACTTAGAGTTACTAACCGATGATTGCTCAAAGTTTGATACCGGTAATAGCGTTGGCAAATTGCCGCTGATCATTTCTGGCGCTGCGTCTAAAATGCGTGGTAAACATACCCCGTTTGCACAGTTTCAAGAACGCCAATATCCTGAATATGATTTGCTTTGGTCAAAAAGCTTTGTATGGGGGTTTAGCCACATCAGTCTGGATAATCAAGCCAATAAGCTTGATGTGAGCTTTTATACCACGCCACGAGATTTAACGGGCAGTATTATTGATGAAGGTAGTTTTAGTTTTTCTAAACGCACTCGATAAACTTATATTTTGCATAAAAGCCAGTGTAACTACGCTGGTTTTTTGTTGTTTTAATGTGTTAAATTGTGCATTTTTTTGCATGTTTGTACATTTATTTACGGTTGCGTAAATATTTGTAAGTGGAGGTAATGCTTTGTAAATCATGGAATTATTGCTTTTGTTAATGGTCAAATTCAAACTATTAACAATAAGGAATTGATTACATGCGTGGCCCGTTATTTAAAACTGCACTAACAACCTCTTTACTTGCAACCCTAACTGCGTGCTCTGGCGATGACTCAAGCTCGAGTAAAAGTGGTTATATCCAATTATACAATGGCTCTTATAATAGCCCGTACACCCGTTTATTTATCGAAGATGCTGAACGCTCAGGCACTGATTTTGGTGGCGTTACCACTCGTCATAATTACAGTGCTAATAACTATGATGTGAGCTTTAAGTACCTTGATGCAAACGACAGTTATATAACGATCAGTGAAAAAGCAGTTTCGGTAAAAGACGACATGACCCAATTATGGGTGATGAATGGCGATTTTTCAGAGCCAACATTCAGTGAGTTAAGTTTACCAACCGGCAGTGATGAAGGGGCTATTAATTTAGGCTTCTTTAATATTGCCGGAGAAAATATTAGTTTTGATGTGTATTTAGCAAATGATGATGGCTTATTTGAAACCGCTGAGTTAATTGCATCACCACGGTATTTAAACGAACTGGCACTGCAAAGCTTTGATGAAGGATATTACACACTGTATTTAACTCAAAGCGGCAGTACTGATGTGCTATTTGAGTCTGCTTCGATTTACCTAAATGATGATGCCAGTTATGTTGCGATGATCAGATCAAGTTACGCCACTGAAGAACATGGTATTACGCTAGATCTCGTTACTTCAAGCAATACCGTAACCACGCTCAAACATCAAAATGCCCAAGGGCAATTGCGTTTTATCAATACTATTGATGATTACCCGCAAACTAGCTTTAGTGCAACGCGGGGGAGCGCAAGCAGCACTTCGCAAGTAACCGCTAATGACAGCTACTCAAACTACATTGAGCTTGCTCCAAACAGTTACAGTATTGCTATGTTAGATGAACAAGGAAATGCAATTGTTGATAACTTTTTACTAACCCTTGAGCGCGAGCAAAGTAATGTTGGTGTTTTTTATAAAGATAAAGATTACGGCCCGCGAATGATGACAGTAAAAGAAACCTTAACGCCAAGTAGCTACAGTCATAAGGTGACAGTCGTTAACTTAATTGATAGTTACGCGGGGCAAAATATTACTGACGTTGATGTGGTATTTACCCTCAATGGTGAAACCGTAGATGATGCTAAAAATATTATTGATGGCATCGATCAGTATGATCAAGAAGATCAGGTTGTCGATAATGAAATTTACACCACTTATGTGCTTTATGAAGATAATGGCCAGCAAATTGTACTCATGCAACAAGGCGATATGGACTTTAGCCAAGAAGGTAACTACATATTAATTCTTGAGCATGATGAAACAACCAGCACTGGCTATAAAATGACGCTAGAGCGAACGGTTACTGATTCGGTAGAGTAATCTTACTTTAATTTCAGCCTCGTAATAGCGAGGCTGAGATTTTTGGGTATATTTTCAATACACTTTACGTTATAAGGGAATATTAAAAGCAGTCAAGGATTGAAAAATGGACGATGTTTTAGGGCTCATAGTCATTTTATCGTTAGTTGTAGTCGCAGGCTCTATTGCCGGTTTTATTGCTTTAACGCAAATAAGTACGTTAAAGCAAGATATTGCGATGTTAAAAAAACAACTGCGTGGAGTCATGGTAGACAATACCGGGCAGCATCAAGTGCCGCGAGACATTGCTGCTAATATAACTGAGCCGCAAGTAGAGCATCCGGTTACGCTAGAACGATCATCCCAAGCTGAGGCAATTTTACATCAGCAACCACCGGTAAAAAAATACGTAAACACCGCACCGACTATAATAACAACTTCTCGCCAGAAACAAGCTTCTCCCTCAGTTATTGATATATTCTTTAGTAAATTAAAAACACAGTTCCAAGAAAATTGGATGATCTGGATTGGCGGCGTCGCGCTGGCCTTTGGGGGGATATTTTTAGCAAAATACAGTCTTGATGCCGGCTTATTATCACCAAGCTTACGACTCACCTTAGGGGGCTTATTTGGTGTCGCATTAATTGCCGGTGCCGAGTATTTACATAGAAAAGGTATTGTCTTCGAAGGCTTTAATAATTACGTGCCTGCAGCACTTGCAGGTGGCGGGTTTATTAACTGCTTTGCATTAACGTTATTAGCTTATTCAAGCTATGCCATGTTAAGCCCAACCGTGGCGTTTGTGATGCTGGCAGTAATTGCACTGGCTGCAAGCTCTATGGCGCTGCGTTTAGGGCCTTTATTGGCCGTGCTTGGCATAGTTGGCGCTTACAGCGTGCCGATTTGGGTTAATACTGGCAGTTGTAACTTAATGGCGTTATTGATGTACATTGGCTTTGTTACTTTTGCTGCGGTATTAGTGGCGCAAAAAGTAAAACGTAATTGGTTGTGGTATTTACTATGGGCTGGGCATATAGGTTGGTATTGGGTGGCACTGAGTGTAATCAATACGCAGCAATATTGGATTGTTGGTGGTTTTGCACTGCTCTCTATTATTGGTTTAATTGCCATTGCACGATTAGGTTTAACTTTGCGTTTATTAGAATATCGCCCACATAGTTTACAGCGATTATTAAAATTACAGCCGGATCATCCGTTATTGCTAGCGATAGTAATTCCTTTATTGCTGACGATAATGGCAGAGGCAGTGAGCTTACAATGGCAAATTGTGATGGTGTGTTTAATCGTCATGCTGTTATTTTTAGTGCTGCAAAATAGTCGTTGGGATCTTTGGCAAGGTTTGGCGTTAGTGGTTGCGATGTTATTAGTCTTTAGACAACAACGTTATAGTGTCGATAGCAATGATCATTTGTTTGTATTTAGGGAAATGTATGGCGTAGGGTTATTACTCGCGGTTGGGCTTTGTCTATACGGGCTTTATTTTGGCGCGCGTTACTATAAACGTTTAATGTTTCATTTAGTGGCTGCGTTTAGTGTGTTTACCTTGATTGCAACGCTCTATACTATAACACCCGAGCAAGGCTTAGGCGTTGCGTATCCGCTATGGACTGTATTGTTGCTAGTTACGAGTGGTGTATTAATTAAACGCGCACAAACAGCTCACACTCAATGGCAGCAGTTTAGTTATTGGGTTGGCGCTAATGCTAATATAACTCTTTGTTTAACTATGTTATTAGCCGATAGCGGGTTAACCCTCGCACTGGCTGCTCAAGTGTTGGTTATTAGCTATCTGGTGAAACGCCATGATGTGCCTATGCCGCATTGGCCTATTAAAGTGCTGGTGGCTGTGGTGCTGGCAAGGCTAACCTTTGCACCGTGGACGGCACATTATTTTGATCTAACCATATTTTCAATGCATTGGAGCGCAATTGTGTATCCATCAGCGGTTGGGTTATTTTGGTTTGCCGCAAAACAGTGGCAACAAACAGATATGAAAATTTGGCTCGAAGGGGCTGCATTACATTGCTTAGCATTATTTATCACCACCGAGACCAGCTATCAACTAGTCGGGCATTATCCACAGCTTACTTCTTTAAGCTTTTATGAGCAGGTATTACTCAGTTGTAATTGGTTAGCACTTGGCTGCGTTTATTTGCATCGGTCACACAGCGCAGGGAAACTGGGTAAACTTTATCGCATTGCAGGGCTTGCACTTGCGGGACTCGCTGGCTTGTTGTTGATAAGTACAGCATTATATGAAAATCCACTATTTATACGCCTTTACGTTGGTGAAATGCCATTATTTAATTGGCTGTTATTAACCTGGCTCGTACCAAGTATTCTTACACTGTGGTTGGCTAAATTAGTTAAACCACTTAATGCTAAGTTTAGTAAAATAGTACTGGGTGCATCAGGCTTATTAGCAGTGTTAGCTATCAACACATTGATCCGCCAATATTGGCAAGGCGGGTTCATTTATCTTGATAAAGCGACCAGTGACGCCGAGCTATACAGCTATTCGATCATTTGGTTATTACTTGGCGCGTTGGTGGTCATTACCGGGCATTTAAAACAACAGTTGCTACTACAAAAAGTCGGCTTAGGCATTCTCGGCGCGGTTATCGTGAAGGTATTCTTAATTGATATGGCAAGCCTGACCGGCTTGCTCAAAGCTGTATCATTTATTGGTTTAGGCCTGTCGCTCGTTGGCCTAAGCTGGCTGTTTCAAAAGCTCAGGAGTAAAGCACCAGCGGGGTAATTTAACTCAAGCAGTACACCCAATAAGGTTGTTGGGTGTACTTAGTTATGTTGTTTAACGCCAATCTGTTCTAATCTTTTGCCTAGCGCCTTTCCCTTCACGTACTATGGTTTAGCAGTGCTTTTAATTTCCCTGGCTTGATTGGTTTAGACAAATAATGAATATCAGCGGCTTTAGTCGCTTGTTTTAGCTCTACGTCGCGTACTGCGGTGATTAAAATTGCCGGCACATTGGTTTGCCAAATTTCCCGCAGGGCTTTAATTAATGTAATACCATCGTGTTCATGGCCTAACTGATAATCCATTAATATCACATCCGGTGCGCTGCGTTCATTTGCGTATGCGAGTACGCCTTCAACTTGATCAAACAACTGATAATTAGCTTGCCAATTTTGTAATAAACTGGCCATGGCGTTTAGGTTTTCAGGGTCGTCATCAACGGCAACGATATTCATTGCAGAGCGCTCTTCAAACAAGCTATTGGTAACGTGTTTTTGCTGAACAAATTGGCTTTCGCCATAAGGGACTTCAATACTAAAGCAGCTACCTCTTTGCGGGGTTGAGCGCACATCTAAGCGAATCGACAGTAAATCTACCATACGCTTTACTACGCTAAGGCCAAGGCCAACGCCTTTATTGTCAGAGGCCTCTACGCGGTAGAAGTCGTTAAATATTTTTGCTTGCTCTACCTCGCTAATGCCAGGGCCGGTGTCCCACACTTCAATGCGCAGGTGATGTTTGCGTTTACGACAGGCTACTAATACTTTGCCCGTATTGGTGTATTTAACTGCATTTGATACTAAGTTCTGCACAATTCGCCGTAGATAGGTGATATCACTGTGGACAATATGCTGTCCGCTGCGCACTGTGAGCTTGAGGCCTTTTTCGCTTGTTAAAATGGCGTATTCATTGCGCAGTGGTGCGAGGATATCATCAATACTAAAATGGCGAGGGGTGGGGGTCATCGCACCTTGTTCAAGTTTGGCAATTTCTAATAGGGCTGACATTAAATGCACTGTTGAATCGAGGCTGGCACCGAGCTTTTCGAAGTTATTGATATTATTATCAGCGAGGGATTTTTCATCTATCGCAGCAAGGTATAAACGGGCGGCGTTAAGCGGTTGTAAAATATCGTGACTTGCTAAAGCTAAAAAGCGGGTTTTACTGTCATTGGCTTGCTCTGCTTCTCGTTTTGCTAAAGTGAGTGCTTGCTCTGTTTGTACACGGCTTTCTATTTGTGCTTCGAGATCTTTATTGATAGTTCGAATTTCTTGGGTACGCGCTTCAATACGATTTTCCAAATCCATATTCACTTCTTCAAGTGCATTTTGTGTGGCAATGTGAGTGGTAATATCTGAAAAGCTAGTAACAAAGCCGCCATCAGGCAGTGGGTTACCGATCATTTCGTACACTAGGCCGTTACGACGGTGACGGATAAAGTGATGCGAACTACCATTTTTTAAATGTTGCACGCGCTTTTCTACTTGGCGTTCTATTTCACCAGGGCCACATTCACCGCGCTCGGCATTGTAACGAATAATTTGCTCAATCGGTTGTCCTACTTCTAAAAATCCTGTTGGGTAATTAAACATTTCTGCGTAGCGCTTATTCCACGCAACAAGATTAAGCTCTTTATCAACAACTGAAATACCATGACTGAGATTCTCTAAAGAGGTGAACAACAGGTTTTGGTTAAACTGTAGTGCTTGCGTTGTTTCATCAAAAAAGTTAACCACTTCTTCAAATGCCATTCGCTTGCCCGATGCTACCGTGTGGATCAAAGCTTGCGCTGAAGAGGCGCCTAATACACCAGTCAAGGCGCGTTCGCAGTAAGCTATAAACTCAGGATCGGGGTGAGTGTTATTGTCTCCGAGTTGGTGAGTTAGTGAAAAATGCGTCAATACTTGTTGGCTACGCTGGACTCCTAAAAAGGTTTGTAACAGTACTTTAAAATCGTATACCGTGGCTTTTACGTTTTTGTTTAAACGTCTTGCAAGTACTGCTTGCTCCTTGGGATTAACGAATGCTGCTGCTTGAATTTTATCAATTAACCGCTCATCAGCTCCCAGTGAAAAACTAATATAACAGCCAATATTGGCAAATAAAGCGATCAGTGTGCCGCGGGTAATAAGGGTTTGTTGTAGTTCGGTGTCAAGTGTATTACCTGCATCTAAAATAGGTAACATTAAAAATAATATCCAACAAATCAATCCTGCTAATAAACCAGCATAAACACCGTAGGCATGACCTTTGCGCCAGTATAGGCCGCCCACAATGGCCGGTAATAATTGCGTTACCAAAGAAAATGCCACTAATCCCATGCTGGCAAGTGCTTTGCCGTGACCAAACCATTGCTGATAAAAATACGATAAGATCAAAATACCGGCGATGGTAAAACGCCTTACCAGTAATATTTGTGGCTTATAACTGCTGGTGATCAGGTTGCGTTTGAATTTACGTCGCAGCATCAGCGGTAATACCACATCATTTGAGATCATAGTACTTAGGGTCAAAGTGGCAACCACAATCATCGCAGTCGCCGCAGATATTCCGCCAATAAACACAAACGTGGTAAGCAATGCATTGTCATTCATTAATGGCAGTGCCAATACAAAACTATCAGGAGAGAAGCTATTGCCGATCTGTGGATGAATAGCTGCGGTGGCTATTGGTAAAATCATTGCTGCAGTCAGCAGTAAATACAGTGGAAATGCCCAACGAGCGGTAAATAGGTGACGTTTGTCTTGGTTATCAACCACAGTAACGTGAAATTGTCGTGGCAAACAGATGATTGCAGCAGCGGCCATCAGTGATTGGCCAATAAAGTTAAAGCTTAAAAAGTTAAAATTATTCCAATGTTGCCATAAAGATTCTTTTATTTGTCCTTCATTAGCAGTGGGTAAATTATACAAAGTGTACACCGCCAAAGCCGCCACTGCTACTAATGCCAGTAGTTTTATCATTGATTCAAATGCGACTGCGAGCATTAATCCTGAACGGTATTCGGTTACATCAACTTTACGGGTGCCAAAAAATATTGCGAACATTGCCATGATCAGGGTGGCAGAAAGCGCGACCATTGAACCCGATATTTTATTGTCACTTTGTAGTAGTAAGAAGCTGTTGCTCAGTGCCTTTAACTGTAAGGCGATATAAGGAATAGTTGCTAGTAGCGCAATCATAGTCACCATAATGGCGGTGGTTTGACGCTTACCATAACGGGCAGAGATAAAATCGGCTATGGTGGTGATATTTTGTTTTTTACTCACTAGTACCAGTTTGCGCAAAAATCCTTGTCCGAAAAAAAACAACAGTGCAGGACCAAGTAGAATGGGTAAATAACTCCAACTGCTGGTAGCTGCAGTACCAACAGAGCCGTAATAAGTCCACGAAGTACAGTAAATACCCAGCGAAAAGGAGTAAACAAAAGGGTGATGGCTAATTCGTTTTGCCAGCGGTGTGGTTTTATCGCCCCAGTTTGCTAGCCAAAACAATATGCCAATGTACGCTAAAGCGACAAAAATTAGTGCAGCAGTCATGTTTTTATTCAATTTTTATTATGTTATTGCACACCATACCAGAAGTTTTCACTATTTTGAGCTGTCAATTTTTGTGAGTATTCTGAAAATAAACATATTTATTTGATATATATGAGAAATTTAATGTTTTATTGATGTATTAGACTAATGTCGCAAGTGTGCAATATAACCTGGATGAATAGTTAAAATCACCGAGTGGAAAGACTTAACATTATGATAGAAAACGTTTTTTACTTTTTTGTAACAAGCGCTTCAGTACAGTTTACGTAAACGTTAACTTGTTGTTACGACTATGGTCTCAATTCAATATTGTTCAGGCATTGCTAAGTTTATAGCCGAGAATAAATCGAACACATCACTTTTTACAGATGTTAAAGAGGAAATAAAAAATGGCTTTTAAAGATGAAGAACAAGCAAAAGCTTATTGGGCGGAAAACATTTCACTGCTGTTTAAATTATTAGCAGTTTGGTTTGTCGTGTCGTTTGGCTTTGGCATATTACTGGTTGATGTACTTAATGAAGTGCGTTTCTTTGGGTTTAAACTTGGCTTCTGGTTCTCCCAGCAAGGCGCGATTTACACCTTTGTGGCTTTGATTTTTGTGTACGTTTTCAAAATGAATACGTTAGATAAAAAATACGGCGTAGACGAATAGGAGCTAAGCAATGGATGTTCAAACACTCACGTTTATAATTGTCGGGTTGAGCTTCGCGCTTTATATCGGCATTGCAATTTGGGCCCGAGCAGGCTCAACAAAAGAGTTTTATGTAGCAGGTGGTGGTGTTCCGCCTCTGGCTAATGGTATGGCAACAGCCGCTGACTGGATGAGTGCTGCGTCATTTATCTCAATGGCGGGTATCATCTCTTTTGCAGGGTATGATGGCGGCGTTTACTTAATGGGGTGGACCGGTGGTTATGTACTACTTGCTATGTGTTTAGCACCTTACTTACGTAAATTCGGCAAGTTTACTGTGCCAGACTTTATCGGCGACCGTTACTATTCACGCACCGCGCGTTTAGTGGCAATCTTATGTGCCATCTTCATTTGTTTTACGTACATTGCAGGGCAAATGCGTGGTGTAGGCGTTGTATTCTCACGTTTCTTAGAAGTTGAAATTGAAACTGGCGTTTACATTGGTATGGTTATTGTCTTCTTCTATGCGGTACTCGGTGGTATGAAGGGCATTACTTATACCCAAGTAGCACAGTACTGTGTACTGGTATTTGCTTACCTTGTTCCTGCCATCTTTATCTCTATGATGATGACGGGTCACTTCTTCCCACAAACAGGCTTTGGCGCGACATTAATTGGCAGCGATGGTGTATACGTACTTGATAAACTGGACGGTTTAAGTGCAGAACTTGGCTTTGCACAATACACTGAAGGCTCTAAGAGCATGATTGATGTGTTTGCTATTACTGGTGCCTTAATGGTTGGTACTGCCGGTCTTCCTCATGTAATCGTACGCTTTTTCACTGTACCTCGCGTTAAAGATACGCGTATTTCAGCGGCATGGACTTTAGTATTCATTGCGATAGTTTACACAACAGCACCAGCGGTTGCAGCATTTGCCCGTGTTAACATGATTGATACCATAAATGGTAAAGACGGAAGTGGTACTGAATACGCTGAAGCACCAGTATGGGTAAAAAATTGGGAAAGAACGGGCTTAATCACTTTCAATGATAAAAACGGTGATGGCAAAATGTTCTACACAGCAGGTAAAATTGATGATCCAAACAGCGCTAACGAAGTTAACGTTGACCGCGACATCATGGTACTTGCTAACCCTGAAATTGCTAACTTACCAGCATGGGTCGTGGCACTTGTGGCCGCCGGTGGTATTGCTGCGGCACTATCAACAACCGCAGGCTTATTATTAGTTATTTCGACTTCGGTATCGCATGATTTACTTAAGCGGACCTTAAAACCAGACATTAGCGATAAACAAGAGTTACTCGCAGCGAGGTTGGCTGCCATGGTTGCGATTGTTATCTCCGCTTACTTTGGTATTAATCCGCCTGGATTCGTGGCGTCGGTGGTGGCATTTGCATTCGGCTTGGCCGCAGCAAGTTTCTTCCCGGCGATCATTATGGGTATCTTCTCTAAGAAGATGAATAAAGAAGGTGCGGTTCTAGGTATGGTTACAGGTATTACCTTTACTGCGGCATATATCATCTTCTTCAAGTTCATCAGCCCAGAACTAAATAGCCCTGAGCATTGGTTCTTAGGTATTTCACCAGAAGGTATTGGTCTAGTTGGTATGCTTATTAACTTTGCAGTTGCTGCAATCGTGGTTAAGTTTACCGCTGATACACCGCTTGAAATTCAAGAAATGGTTGAAGGCATTCGTAATCCTAAAGGGTCTAGTGAAGCTCACGCTCACTAACAACGCTGATACTCTATTAATTAATATTGATAGATCCAAAAGCCCGACTTAAGTCGGGCTTTTTATTTATCGTTGATAGCAGTACAGTGATTGTACGATTGTTTTTTGCGAGTAGACAAATGAATAATGAGCAACAGGAAGTCGCCCAGTTTGTGCTAGCACAAATGCCATTTAGCGACCTTGATAGCAGCGCAACAGATTACTTTATAAAACATCTCGATGTTATTTATCTAACCCGTGAAAACCAAACGCAATGGCTGCAATCAGCCTCACCTAAGCTGTTTTTAATTCGCTCTGGTTTGTATGACTTAGTGGATGCAAAAGGCGATGTGATCACTCGTTTAGCACAAGGCGATTATTTTGGCTTTCCTTCACTGCTGACCGGCGAGGCAATTCAAAACCGTTTAGAAGTGCAAAAAGAGGGCATAGTTTATATGCTCAACCAAGATGCTTTCGACTACTTACGCCGTGAATATAAAACGTTTGAGCAGTATTTTGTTCGCGCGCATGCAAATCGGCTGCTTTCTTCACATTATAAAAGCCAAAACGATAGTTGGTCTGAACGTAAGATATCTGAACTGATGTCACGTAAAGCGGTCACTTTGTCGCCTGATGCAAGTATTCGCCAAGCAGCTAAAAAAATGAAAGAGCACGGCGTTTCGTCGATTATGGTGACAGAATTTGAACGCTTGGTTGGTGTGGTTACAGATCGCGATTTACGCAACCGGGTATTAGCCGATGAAATCGATCCCAAACAAGCGGTTAGCACTATCATGAGTGTCAAACCCAAGTTTATTTTTGAAAATAACCGTGTTTTTTCAGCGCTGCATTTAATGCTCAAACATAATATTCACCATTTACCAGTGTTGGATGAACACCATAAAGCGTTGGGCATGATCACCAGCACTGACTTATTACGTCAGCAAAAGAGCGATCCCGTTCAATTGATTGGCCGTATTTATAAAGCTCGCAGTGTCGCCGATTTAAAGCGTTATGCGGCAGAAGTACCAGAATTACTGCGTAGTTTTTCTCATAATATTGATGATATATCTTTAATAGGTAAATTACTCAGTGGCTTAACTGATGCGTTAACCTCACGACTAATATATTTATTCCAAGAAGAGTGCGGTGCCGCTCCTACTAGCTTTAGTTTTATTTGTTTTGGCTCTCAAGCGCGTGAAGAGCAAACCTTACATTCTGATCAAGATAACGGCTTATTACTACCTGATGACTTAAGCGAGCAACATCAAGATTACTATCGCCGCATGGGGGAGTTTGTTTGCGAACAGTTGGTTGAGTGCGGTATTAAACGCTGCCCAGGTAATATTATGGCAAGCAGCGAATTATGCAGAATGAGTATATCGGATTGGTGTGAGCGCTTTTTTAACTGGATCAAAAGCCCGACACCTGAAGCAATGCTCAACTGTAAAATATTTTTTGATTTACGTTTTATTGAAGGCTCAACGGCACTTTACACTGCATTTTGTGAGCAACTAACCCGAATTTCTCGCAACGAATTATTTTACGCCGCAATGGCAACGGATATTAAATCGAATTCTGTGCCGATAGGGTTATTTAATCAATTCAAGTTAGAAAAAGATGCTAAGCAACATAGATACATTGATTTGAAAAAGCGTGGTGTGGTTATCATCAATGACATTGTGCGCTTGTATGCGTTAAAAGCAGGCATACGCCGAGCAAACACCCAAGAGCGCTTAGATGCATTGCTGAAACACTCATTGTTAAGTAATCACGATGTATATAATTTGAAAGACTGCTGGCGATTTTTAACTCAATTACGTTTACGTACACAAATAAATGAAGAAGGACTACCGAGTAACTGTATTAATCCAGATAGGTTAAACTCGCTAGAGCGCCATCAATTAAAAGAAGCGTTTTATTTACTCAAGCTCGCACAACAAGCTGCGGCATTTAAGTTTGCTCGTGGAAGTTTATAAATATGTGTTTTGCTATGAATAAGGTGACAAGCTAAGTGGTTAAACGTTGGTTGAGTCGTTATTTAGCACGTAAGCGATTACTTGCTCAAAACGCACTAGTACAGCGCTATATAGTGATTGATTTAGAGTTGACTGGACTGGATCCAAAACTGCATGAAATCGTCTCGATTGCGTGGGTGTTGATAGAAAAGCAATGCATTAAATTGAGCCAAGCTCAGCACGCCATAAATAAAGAAGTGCTGCGCCTTGAGCAAAGTCCTGTTTATCATGGAATTGCCCAGCAAGATGTCGCTAATGGAAAAAGCTTAGCGGCTATTTTAGCTAAGCTAAGCGCTCATTTTTCGGATGCTATTTTGGTGTTTCATAATGCTACTTTAGATTGGGGATTTTTAAAGCAGGCATTTCAAGCACATAATATTGATGTGCAGCCTTTATTGATTATTGATACTTTTCAGATTGAAAAAAAGCGCCTGCACCAACAAGGCTATGAAATAGGCTTAGACGATTTAACTCTCAGTGCCTGCAGGGCGCGGTATGAGCTACCTCATTATGGTTGCCATCATGCACTTACCGATGCCATGGCTACCGCTGAATTACTGTTAGCACAATGCCATCAAATAAGCTGCGGTAAGAAGTTGAAATTGGCTGCGCTGGTTTAAAGTGATGCTAGCTTGAGTATTGTCGTAATTTATCGTAGCTGAATGACTGCTATAATTAGCATCTAAATCAACTCATAAGTATTAATTTTTATTTTCAAAAATAGGCTCTTATAGTGCGGTTATTCGGTACTGTGCTTGCTATTATAGGAGGCTGTTATTTTACTTTCTCGTTTGGTTTTTTATCTATGAAAAATAATTTACTGCCATCTTTAGCTGGCGTTTTAGTAAGCTTGTTTGTTGTATGGTGGCTACATGGGTTTTTATTGGTTGACCGCTGTTTAGACAGTGGTGGAGCTATTAATCATAAAACAAACTTATGCGTGGGCGCAAACGAGCAAATAATAGAACTTGCTACACCGTCAGGTATGTTAGTTATTTATGGTGTGGTGATTATGGCTTTGTCGCTATCAGTCAGTGTACTGCTGAAAAAGCTAGGTAAGCGCTAAGTTTTGAATTGAAGAGCGAACACGGCAGTTCGCTCTTAACTTTGAATGCTAACTGATAAAGCTCGCTGGCATTTTCACAGCAATTACGCTGCCTTTAACACAGATCACGTTGTTCGCTGATAGCGTGATGTCGACAATCACTTTGTTGGGTTTTACTTCAATGAAGCTACCTATTAGCTGCAGCTCTACCCCCATTGGAGTCGGCGCTAAAAAGTTAACATTTAAAGCCCCTGTAACAAAACGAAATGCAGGTTGAGTCCCCATCTCTCGCTCTGCATATCGATAAGCTATAGCAGCGGCACTGCCTGTACCATGGCAGTCAATCAGGGACGCAAGCAGCCCACCATAAACAAAGCCAGGGATTGCTGTATGGCAAGGTTGCGGCGTAAAGTGGGCGATAGTTTTATCGATATTGCCTTGATTTTGCTCATCCTGATACCAATAACTTTTTAATTGGTGACCCTGCTCATTGTTTTTGCCACAGCCATAACAATGGCTGAGCTCATCGGGGTAATAATCTTGAAAGGCTATATTGTTCATTAAAACTCCTAGTTCTAATTGGGTTATCCGATGACTCGTTGATCATCAATCACTTTGCCATCATCAGCTAAGCTGCCTAGCTCGACCAACTCAACACTGCCATTTAATTTTGTGTATTGTTTTAAGTTATCTAGCAATACGCCGGTGAGTTCCAGTTTAGTTAGCTCTGATTGGTCTTGATCGTATTCACACAATAGCTGCATTTTGTCTTGATGATCTTGTAGCTTGACCACTAAGCGCATTTTCTTTATCCCCTTAACACTGAGTCTAATTCGCTCTATTTGTTGAGGATGAACAAACATACCTTTTATTTTCGTGGTTTGATCGGCTCTACCTAACCAACCTTGAATGCGCATGTTAGTCCGACCACACGCACTTTGCCCTGGCTTGATAGCCGATAAGTCACCGGTTGCAAAACGGATTAACGGATAATCAGTATTGAAACTTGTAATAACCACTTCACCAATCTCACCATCTGCGACTGGAGTGAGGCTGCCTGGGCGCACAATTTCGACAATTAAATCTTCAGCGATAATTAACCCATCGTCAGCAATGGTTTCATAGCCAATTAAGCCTACATCGGCACTTGCGTAAGTCTGTAAGGTGTTGATACCTTGTTGTTTAAACGACTCGCGCAGTTCATGAGATAATGCCTCTCCAGTCACCAGTGCTTTTTTGAGGCTGCTAACGTCACGTTTAGTTGCCTGCGCTTTATCCAGTAATATTTTTAAAAAAGAGGGAGTGCCACAATAACCTTGCGGGTGTAAATCTTCTATTACGTCAAGTTGTTGATCTGTTTGCCCTGGGCCTGCGGGTATAACCACACAGCCACACGCACGCGCCCCTGAATCAAGAATAAAACCGCCAGGAGTCAAATGGTATGACAAACAATTTTGTACTAACTCACCTGCTCTAAACCCCGCAGCATGAAAGGCTTGGCCCATTCGCCACCAATCTTGCTGGCAATTTTCAGGGTCATAAATAGGCCCCGGTGATTGAAAAATTCGATTTATATGGCCACTTTTAGATGCGAGACCGCCAAGCGGAGGCTGTTGCTTTTGTATGTCTAAAAGGTCAGATTTTCTGGTGATCGGCAAAGTCGCTAGTTGTGAGCGAGTAGTGATATTCGTGGCATCAATGTTCGCTAATATAGCCTGATAATAGGGGCTGTTATTTTTTGCATAGGTAATAAAGTCAGCTAAACGGGACAATAAATTTTGTTCTCTGGTTTCAGAGTGTTGATGTTCATTGGCATGATAAAAATGGCTCATAATAGCTCCAGTAACATAGAAAAAGTAGAGAGATAGATAGGTTGATTACAACCAGCGTTTGCGACGTTTATATGACTTAAGATCTTTAAAGCTTTTACGTTCTTCGTTACCTCCACCGAGGTAAAACTCTTTTACATCTTCGTTGTTTAAAAGCTGCTCTTGTGTGCCATCTAATACAACTTTCCCTGATTCAATGATGTAACCATAATTAGCCGCTCTCAGTGCATAGTTGGCATTTTGTTCTACCAACAGCATAGTAATACCTTGATCTTGGTTAATCTTTTTTATGATTCCGAACACTTCTTTAACCAATAATGGCGATAACCCCATCGATGGCTCATCGAGGCAAATCATCTTTGGACGTGCCATTAATGCACGGCCAATTGCCAGCATTTGTTGTTCGCCACCTGATAAATATCCAGCTAAGCCTGTGCGTTCTTTTAAGCGAGGGAAATAATGGTACACCATTTCAATGTCTTGATTTATTTGTGCGTCTTTGCGGGTAAATGCGCCGAGTTTTAAGTTTTCTAGAGAGGTCATATCTTCGATGATACGACGCCCTTCCATAACCTGAAACAATCCACTGCGCACCACATCTTCGGCATTTTTATTGTCTATTCGTTCGCCCATAAAGGTAATGTCGCCTTTAGTGACTTCGCCATTTTCAGTTTTTAATAAGCCAGAAATGGCTTTTAAGGTGGTTGATTTTCCTGCGCCATTTGGCCCAAGTAGGGTGACTATTTCACCCTCTGGCACATCTAAACTAACACCACGTAAAACTTGGATGACTTCATCGTAAACAACTTCAATATTGTTAACGCTTAGAATTGGTGATGCAGGTTGTATTTTTATAGCTGCTTGTGACATAGCTAACTCCGTGAAAAATTAATAATTTATCAGCGGATGAAAATAACGAGATGCTTCATCCGCTGCTATGTTTAACGAGCTATTAAAAACCTAACCACGCATCACGGCGCTCAATGGTTACCAGTGATAACTCTTCAATGACGACATTGCCTTCGTTATAGTTGCCTTTGTAAATGTAAACTTGGTTAGTGCCACGGTGATCTTGTTCACTCCAGTTGCCCGCAAGGCATACGCCTTCAAGTCCTGCTGGTACCCAATCTTTACGGGCATACATGGCTTTTTTAATATTTTCACCGGTTATTCCGCCGTTATCTTTTGCCCATTCCATAGCCTCTTTCATAAAGAATGTTGAGCACACGCCACGAATGTAATGATGAACACGCTCTTCTTGGCCTGAAGGGTCTGATTGTTTTGAAATCTCCCTAACGAGTTTCATGCCAGGTACTTGATCAGTCCAAAACGGCGTCATAGCTGGAAATACATAATCTTTAATGCCTTCGCCCGCAGCTTGGAATATTTTTTTATCGCCCCCCCATATATTCGACATAAACTGAATATCGGTACCAACGGTGTTACATGATTTAACTAAAGACAATACTGAACCACCTAGATTGCCTATATATCCGTAATTTGAGCCTGAGCTTTTTAAGCTTAAACATTGCGCTTTAAAATCACCTGGTTTCATCGAAATAACAACCGCAGGTTGTACATCAAAGCCTAATTCGGTGGCGTACTCTGCACAGGCTTCTTTCGGTGCATTAGGGAAGGGGTGATTTGCACCAATATGAGTAAACTTAGGTTTGCCTTTGCCCCCCTTTTTTTGCCAGTCCTCAGCTGCCCACTGGACTAAACCGCGGCACGCATCTGAATAGGATGCGCCGTAAAAAAAGTTATAAGGAGCTGGTTTCTTTGTATGTGGGTTTTTACCCATAGGATCCGTTAAGTGGCCAGAGTAAGACGCTGAAAATACTGGTAGTTTATCTTTGGCTACAAATGAGATCAGTGCTTCGGTATCAGCGGTGCCCCAGCCTTGCATGGCAACCATGTTTTTACGCGAATGCCACTTTTTATAAGCGGCAATCGCTTGCGGCACTTTGTAAGCGTAATCAATTGTTTCATATTCGAGTTTAGTGCCATTGATGCCACCATTTTCGTTAATGTAAGCTAGGGAATCACGCACGCCGTCAGCGTAATTTTTACCAACAAAAGCTGTCGGGCCACTCATATCAGCTAGATGACCAACAAAGACTGAGTCTTCAGCGAATGTTTGTTGGCTGGTGCACAGCGCGCTTACTATTAATAGAGACGTTAATTTTGCCTTATGATTGTGCATAACTATTTCCTTTTTCTTTTTATGGCTAGATTGCCAATTATTTACGCATTAATGATGCTCATGTGTGTTGTATATGCTTAAGTTAGTGTCTATTGATTAGTACGAGAACGGGTAAAACTTCCAATAGTTTTTAATTTGTGCCCAGCGGTGTGCCATGCCTTGCGGCTCAAAAATAAGGAATAAGATAATCACTAAGCCAATGGCCATTTCTTTGATATAGGCCAGGCCATCAACCACCATTGGAATATTGCCCCAGTCGGTCATTTTCATTAAACCTACGCCGCTTTCGAGCACTTCAGGTAAAAACACCATAAATACCACACCCATTAAGGTGCCTTTAATTGAACCCAAGCCGCCGATGATGATCATGGCTAAAAATTGAATCGACATAAATAAGGTGAAGCCTTCGGCAGAAACATAGCCTAAGTAATGGGCATATAAGGCACCGCCAATACCGGCATAAAAAGACGATATACCAAAAGAGAGTAAGCGATATTTATTGAGCTTGATACCCATGATCTCAGCTGATAGATAATGGTCACGTACTGCAACAAAGGCGCGACCATCACGACTGCGCATCAGATTACAGCCCCAAATATACATAATAACTAAGGCTGCTAAGGCGATATAAAAGAAGCTTTCATCGCTATTAAAAACAAAGCCAAATATACTAATTGGGTCGGCAGATGAGCCGGCAGAACCACCAGAAAACCAGTCAGCACGGGCAAAGAAGTCTTCTAAAATAAACTGCGCAGCCAGTGTGGCTATAGCTAAGTACAAGCCTTTAATTCTTGAGGCCGGTAAACCAAACATCATGCCTACAGCCATTGTTAAAAAACCAGCCAGTGGAATACACAGCAATACAGGAATACCAAAGGAGATATTGAGCCATGCTGATGCAAAAGCACCAAAGCCAAAAAATGCGCCATGACCTAATGAAATTTGTCCGGTGTAACCGACCAAAATATTGAGCCCTAGTGCGGCTATCCCTAAATATGAAATTTGAATAAATAGGGTTAGGTAATATGCATCGACTAAGTATGGCGCTGCACATAATAGGGCAATTGCGAAAATTGCCACATTTTTGATGGTTGTTGTTTCAAAAATTGTATTATCTTGTTTATAACTGGTGCGGAAATCGCCGCAGGGTCTCATGGTTAAACTGGACATAATAAACTCCTAAAATTTACCTTTATCTGCACTTGTTAGGCGCTATTGATGCACCTAAATCGGCTTGTTTAAATACGTTCAATATCTTTTGTGCCGAACAAACCGTATGGTTTGAACCAAAGGATGACGAGCAACACGTAAAATGGTGCGATGTCATACATATTGCCAACATGCAGATATTGGCTGTCGAAAAACTCAGCGACATTCTCTAATACACCAATGATCAAACCACCGACAATAGCGCCGATGATAGAATCTAAACCGCCAAGAATAACTGCAGGGAAAACTTTGATACCAATTAATGACAGTGAATTTGAAACCCCGTTTACCATGCCAATAACAATTCCAGCTGTGGCTGAAACCGTAGCAGCAATACCCCAGCTCATAGCAAAAACTTGTTTTACCGAAATACCTAAGCTTTGTGCAATCTGTTGATCAAAGGCTGTGGCTCGCATTGCTAAACCGTATTTTGAATGTTTAAAGAATAGATAGAAGGCAACCAT
Organism: Pseudoalteromonas sp. SG41-5; assembly: GCF_014164495.1. Lineage (NCBI taxonomy): Bacteria > Pseudomonadati > Pseudomonadota > Gammaproteobacteria > Alteromonadales > Pseudoalteromonadaceae > Pseudoalteromonas > Pseudoalteromonas sp. SG41-5. The sequence continues at coordinate 40,635 of NZ_JACJFH010000002.1, forward strand.
AATTATTAAGGCGATTATGGTGCTCATTAAGTAAGCGGCTTCAATGTTCAAGCCAAATATTTGGATGCTATTAGTGGTAAATACTTGCGGGTAACTTTGCGCTGAAACACCAAAAATCCATTTCATCAAGGCTTGAAAAAAGATTGATAAGCCAATGGTGATCATGATCACTGAGATTATAGGTTCACCTATCATCGGGCGTAAAACAATCATTTGCAGCAGCACACCAAAGATTGCCATAAAGGCCATTGTCAGTAAAAAGCCCACTACAAAAGGCAGCTCTAAATAAATCAGTACTGCCCAGCATACCCAGGCACCCACTAATAAAAACTCACCTTGGGCAAAGTTTACAATTTGCGTTGATTTGTACACTAATACAAAGCACATCCCAACGACGCCATAGAGTAAGCCGACAATTAAACCATTGACGATTAGTTGAATTAGCAATTCAAAATTCATGAGACTCTCCGTGTTATGTTGATAGTGTTATCAGCAGCCGTGCAGGCTGTTTCGATCAGCGAAGTGACTTTAAGCTGGGTTTGAATACGGGTTTTAGTACCATCTTGAAATACCACCATGGTATCAATATCAACATTTTCCTTGTTGTCATAAATGGATGAAATAATGTCGCCATATTTATCCGCAATAACACTACGGCGAACTTTACGGGTTCGTGTTAATTCGCCATCATCGGCATCAAGTTCTTTGTAAAGTAATAAAAATTTATGGATTTTTTGTGATTCAGGAAGTGACTCATTGACGCGCATTATTTCTTCGCCAATTTTTTCGTACACTTCAGGCAGGGTTGATAAGTTGGTGTAGTTGGTAAACGACAGCCCTTGTTGCTCAGCCCATTTCGCAACAATACTAAAACGAATACAAATGATGGCTGATAGATAAGGCTTTGCTTTACCTAAAATAACGGCTTCGCCAATAAATGAAGAAAACTTAAGTTTGTTTTCTATATATTGAGGAGAATATTGTGCGCCGTCGCTGGTGCAAGCGAGATCTTTGATCCGATCAATCACCACTAAATGGCCAGACGGTTTAAAGTAACCGGCATCACCTGTTTGCATCCAGCCGTCAATCACGTCTTCATCATAGGCTTGTTGATTATTAAGGTAGCCACTAAACATTCCGACTGTTTTAGCAATAACTTCGCCAATACCGGCTTTATCGGGATTAATGACTTTAATTTGTGCATTATCAAACGCGACGCCAACACTGTCGTAGTCAACATCGGCTTCATGATGGATGGTGTAAGCTCCGCACATTTCTGTTTGGCCGTAGAGTTGGCGTAAAGGCACACCAATGGTTTGGAAAAACTTAAAGGTGTCAGGCCCCATCGCAGCTCCGCCGGTGGCAGCCGATTTTAAGAATGAAAAACCGAGTCGATCACGAAGTGCTTTTAGCAGTAGAATTTCAGCTAGCCATGATTTTTTGCCTGTTACTTGGCTTTGCTCAGCCAGCTTCATGGCAAAATTAAATAGCTTTCTTTTAAAAGGTGTTGAATCCATCATACGGGTTTGTACGTCAGCTAAAATGCCTTCCCATACCCGTGGTGCTAATAGTACAAAGCTGGGGCCAATTTCTCGTAGGTCAGCCATGAGTGTTTCTTGTTCTTCAACAAAATTTACAATTTGACGGGCGATCAGTGCTTGGCCAATTGCATAGACTTGCTCCATGATCCAAGGTAAGGGCAATACAGATACATAGTTGTCGCCAGCTTGACGCGGGTCAGCACGTAAATATGAACTACAGTGCTTAATAAAATTGCCACCATTGAGTAGGGCAATTTTGGGTTTTGATGTGGTACCTGAAGTGGTGCAGTAAATAGCAATGTCGTCAGGGGCTGAGGCATCTATCATGGCTTGATAACGATCAGGGTATGCTTGTTCGAGTTCTTGGCCCAGTATGTATAGGGTATTGATATCTATAAGTCGCGAGTCGTTGTATTTGCGCATACCTCTTGGGTCGCAATAAACAATGAATTTTACTTGCTCTATGCCATCACCTAAATCAAGTAATTTATCGCATTGCTCTTCGTTTTCAGCAATCACAACGGTTGCGCCACTGCTAGCGAGTAAATAGATTACTTCGTCATGCATTGAATCTTGATAAATACCTAATGAATGGCAACGTAAAGCGTGAGCAGCAATTTCGCCCCATATCCATTCTGGGCGGTTATCACCAAGTAAGGCAATGGTATCATCTGTATTCACGCCTTTGTTACTCAACGCGAGCGACAACCACTTTACTTTATTGTTATATTCGGCCCAGCTGAACTCGTTCCAAATACCAAACTCTTTTTCTCGCATCGCCACCATATCAGGCCAATGCGTGGCATTGTGTTGTAGAATTTTGGGGAAGGTATTCAGTTCACCCATCTCAAAATCTTGATTGATTTGGCTAGTCATTAACTTACCTCCTCTAAGGTGGCTGGCTCTGCGTCGTCTTCAAGACCAAGGTAGGCACGTTTAACATAGGGGTCAGCCATGACTTCGTGTGGTAAACCAGAAATTAATTTTTTACCAAAATCCAGCACCATAACTTCATGAGAAATATCCATTACAACTCCCATATCATGTTCAATCATAACGACCGTAATACCGAATTCTTCATTTAAATCGAGGATGTATCTGGCCATGTCTTCTTTTTCTTCCAGATTCATTCCAGCCATTGGTTCGTCAAGTAAAATCAGTTTTGGGTTTAGAGCCATTGCACGAGCTAATTCAACGCGTTTACGAAGCCCGTAAGACAAGGTGCCAGCGATGGATTTTCTGATATGAGAGATCTCAAGGAAGTCGATCACTTCTTCTACTTTTCTACGGTGAGCGAGTTCTTCTTTTTGCGCCCCAGAAGCCCAATATAACGGCCCTGTTAACCAATTGTTTTTTAATAAGTGATGGCGACCAACCATAATATTATCGAGCACTGACATATGGCCAAATAAGGCTAAGTTTTGAAAAGTACGGCCCATACCTAAGTCTGCGCGGTCATTGGGTTTTAAGTGGGTAACATCTTGATCTGCAAAGGTGATTTTTCCACTGTTAGGTTGATAGCGGCCAGAAATGCAATTGAGCATTGATGTTTTACCAGCCCCATTTGGGCCAATAATTGAAAATACAGAGCCTTTAGTCACCGAAAAACTAACATCTGTTAAGGCTTTAACACCACCAAAGGCTAGCGATATTTGCTCTATATTGAGTATCGATGTTGTCATACTCATACTCCTAAATTTAACTGAGAATAAAAATGAATAACGAATGCGTTGAAAAATAAGAGGGGGTGAACCCTCTTTAAAATGTATTAACGGTTGGGGTCGTTATTACACACAACAAACATTAGAAAGTGTTCTGTCAGCTAGAGGATGTATCTCATTGTGGCTTGTAGGTAATTTGAATCTTTATCTAACTCATCAATTGAAAAGTTACCGACTTCAATACCCACTTCGAGTTCTTTAGTTAAGTTTTGAAAGAGGTTTATACCCCATTGCGTACGCTCACGATTGGATACATCTCCATCAACTTTGCCGTACAGCACGCTTGAACGCAGTGAATCATTCCAAAAATGACGATAGGCAACTAATACAGAGGTAATATCTTCAACTTCTTCACCATAGAGATCTTTAACAGCCGCAGCCCCTACATAGCGGCCTAAATCACCTTTATGAATTTGTAGGCGTAAGTCATCTTTTCCTGTTGTTTTAATTCGTGCCGCAACAGATGCGCCAAAGGCGCTTTCAGTGTTACCTGATAAGGTATGTAATTGCCGTGCTAAGCCAGAAATAGAGACATTGCCCCAATCACCTTTGATGTTATAGCGTGCGATTAAATCAGGAATATTATCGTTTGCGGTATCGCCCCCCCAGCTCTCAGGATTTTCAATGGATACTTGGAAGTTGCCCATGTTATAACGTACTTGTCCTTGACGAATAAATACTAGACCTGTTGTTGCGCCAGCAAAATCGGCAGTTTCAGGAATTGCGCTAGTATTCATAAAGGTTGACCAAGTTTGGCCAACAGTGAGATCTTTGTAGTTTATAAAAGCATGTCGGATGCGCGGGTTAGCTGAGTTAGAGACAATTTCATTACCGCCGCCGCCCCAAAAATCCATTTCGATGAAGCCTGTTATCTCGCCGTGTTGGTATTTAGTATTGAAACGGGTTTCGTTAGCAAAGATACGAAACTGGGATGCGTCTTCTTCTAAAGCAATGCCATCACCAATCCAGTAATCACGATAGGCAATGTCACCGTCAACGTATCGTGCATCAATTTTAATGTAGCCACCGAAGGTTAATTTATCGTTTTCAGTTATGTTGATCTCGTAGCCTGCCAGTGCGGATGTACTGGCAGTAAGAAAAGCAGATGTAAGCAGTAATTTTTTATATTGTGTGTTGAACATCGACCAAATTCCTTTGTTATTATGTGTGATTCATACTAGGTGAGTCGAAAAAATCAACAATTGTAAATAAGGGCTAGTACCTTGCGCTTAGTCCTTTAGTCCAATGTTATATGCTGTGTTTTACGGGCAAAGTAAGCATTGAAAATAATAATAAATACAATTTGATACAAAGAAGAGCGCGATGTTTTCTAATTGGTTGTTGGTTAGTGTAAGTATTGGTTACATTAGTTTGTTATTTCTAATTGCCCACCTTGGGGGCAAGTATCGACATAAGCTAGTTGCCAAACAGCATGCTATTATTTATGCCTTATCATTAGGGGTTTACTGTACGTCTTGGGGGTTTCTAGGTACTTCAGCGCAGGCGGCAAATAGCTCTTTTTCTTATATTTCGGTTTATTTAGCCCCTATTTTATTATTTATATTTGCTTGGCCTTTTATTCAGCGGATCATAAAAACCTGCCTCAAACTCAAAAGTACTTCCATTGCTGATTTACTTTCGGCTCGGTTTGGTAAATCACAAAGCTTAGCCTTGTTGGTAACGTTAGTGGCCATGATTGGCACCTTGCCTTATATTGCTTTGCAGCTTAAAGCGATTGTTTACTCTTATAAAATTTTACAGCAAAGCCAAGATTTTCCGATTTGGCAATTAGGTTTAATCGTTAGCCTGATTTTAGCTGGATTCACCATTATCTTTGGCATTCGAACTATCGATGTAACAGAGCGTCATCCCGGCGTCATGATAGCGATTGCCTTTGAATCGTTAGTTAAACTGATCGCTTTTTTACTTGTTGGCTTATTTGTATCATTTGTTATTTATGATTCCCCCGCTGATATTTGGCAAAAGTCACAAGATTACGTGTCCTTATCGCAGCAGTTTGAAAGCTATAACCTAGTAGGTATGGTGGGTTTATTGATCATCGTTATGTCAGCTTTTTTATGTTTACCAAGGCAATTTCAAGTTATGTTTGTTGAAATTAAAGAGCAAAAAACCAGTAATTTAGCACGTTGGTTATTGCCTATTTATATCTTGGTATTCGCATTTTTTGCAGGCCCTATAGGCCTTGCTGGCACATTAAATTATGGACACTCTTTAGACCCTGACGCGTATGTTTTATTTTTGCCCGCTTATAACGGCCAAGAGTGGTTGTCGCTATTTGCATTTTTAGGAGCGGTTTCTGCGGCAAGTTCAATGGTAATTGTATCGACCATTGCTTTGAGTACTATGCTCAGTAATGAAATTGTTTTTCCATTAATTTTTAAACTCGCACCTCGTAAGCACCACGACTTTTTACACTTTCAATCCCGATTATTATTGATCCGAAAAATATTAGTGGTGGTGGTTATTGCACTTAGTTATTGCATGTTACTGGTATCTCCCCCTGATACGCTGGCATCACTTGGGGAGGTTGCGTTTGGCGCGATTGCGCAAATAGGGCCTGCATTGGTTGCTGCTTTTTTTTGGCGAAGAGCAACTCAAAAGGGCGTTTTTTGGGGCATGTTTTGTGGTTTCTCTATTTGGGCACTGTTTAATTTATTACCACAGCTTGGGTTTTATGCACACCCGTTAAGCAATACAAATTGGCCTGCTACAACGGTGGCTACCTTGTTTGGCTTGGCTATTAACCTTATTGTGCTGTTTATTGTTTCACAGCTTACTCGGCAAAATATTCGCGAAGAAATGCAGAGTAAATATTTCTATGAAACCGATAATAAACAAGATTCACATCTGCCTAAACAACCAAAAATAGATCGTCAGGAACTCGAGCTGTTAATTGCTCGCTTTATTGGTCAAGACAAAGCAGCCGAGTGCTTTGCTGAATTTAATCAATCACATAAAATTAAAAAGCATAAAACCTATAATGAGGCTTTATTACTGCATGCAGAGCAGACATTAGCGAGTGTAATGGGCTCGGCATCAGCCAAATTGGTGATTTCTTTTGCTTTGGCTGGTCGTGATATCGCATTTGATCAAGTTGCTAAAATTGTTGAGGATAACTCTACTCAACAACTTGAATTTAGTCGTTCAGTATTGCAAGGAGCGATTGAAAATACCAGTGAAGGGATCTCTGTGATAGATGCTAATTTGAATTTAGTAGCATGGAATAAGCAGTATCTAGATATTTTTAATTACCCTAAAAATTTAATCTATATTGGTTGCCCAATTAGCCAGTTGATCCGCTTCAACCTTAGCAATCAAAATCGCTATATACATAATATTGAGGGGCAGGTTAATAAACGTCTTGAGTACTTAAAAGCCGGTAGTAAGCATAAATCAGAGCGAAAGTTAGCCAATGGTAAGGTGCTGTTAATTGAAGGGAACCCAATACCTGGTGGAGGATTTGTGATGATTTTCTCAGATATTACGGAGTTTCGCCGAGCAGAAAATTATTTAAAAGAAGAAAACACCGATCTTGAAAGTCGTGTTCTTGCGCGCACGACAGAATTAGAACTAGCAAACTTAGAGCTTGAAAAAGCCAATCGAGAACTCGCTGATGCAAGGTTAAAAGCAGAGCAGGCTCATTTGAAAAAGAGTCAATATTTAAGAGCCTGTAGTCATGATCTTTTGCAACCATTGTCGGCTGCTCGGTTGTTTTCTTCTGCGGTATGTTTGAGCCCTAGAGTGTCAATACAAGAGCGTGAGCAAATTAAGAAAATTGATAATTCGTTAGAGATAGCAAATAACCTATTACTTGATTTAAATGAAATTGCGCGGATTGAAAGTGGCAATATCGCCCCTGTTTTCAATGACATTGCACTGAAGCGGGTATTTAGTATGTTGCATTCGGAGTTTTCTGCCTTGAGTAAAGATTATAAAATTGATTTTCGCTGTCACTCAAGTCAATTATTTATCCGCACAGATCTAACTTTGCTAACGCGGATTGTGCAAAACTTTTTAAGTAATGCATTTCGCTATGCAAATAACGGTAAAGTATTGCTGGGTTGTCGTCGTAAGGGCAATTACTTAAGTATTCAAGTGATTGATAACGGACCTGGCATCCCCGAAGATAAGCAGCAAGAAGTATTTGAACAATTTACACAATTATCGACGCAAATGATTGGCCCTAAAGGCTTGGGGTTGGGTTTAAATATTGCACAAAGCCTGGCTAATATTCTTGAGCATAAGGTTGGCTTGGTATCAGAGCCTGAGCATGGCTGCTTGTTTAGCGTTGAAGTACCGATTGTAAACCGTGTACAGCAAACAAAGCCGACACTTGCCCCTAAGAATATGACTTTGCAAGGAGTTGGGGTGCTATGTATTGATAACGAAAAAGATGTTATTGCAGGTATGACCGAGCTTTTAACAGCCTGGAAATGTCGTGTATTTACCGCGACAACCGCAGCTGAGGCGTCTGCACTTTATAAAACACATGAAGATGAAATTGATATTCTCTTAGTTGATTATCAACTTAGTGCTGAACCAATGTTCCCCGCTAACCCTTTGCATATTGTAACAGTAGACTACTCTGAGCGTCAGGAGCAAAAGCCTCACTCGGAGCATCTTGATGGCTGTAATGGCATTGAATTAATCAAGCGTATTCGAGCAATCAGCCAGTATCCATTACCTGCGATTTTAATCACCGCAACAACTGATGAGTTAGTGCAAGTACAGGCAAAGCAAGCCGATATTGGCTATTTGCGGAAAATCATCAAGCCCGTCGCATTACGGGCGTTGATGAGTGCTTTATTAACTAAACAGCTAGAAAAAAATTATAATAGTTAATGGCGATGAAAAGGTGAAAGTGATGCTTGTGCCAGTTGCTGCTCGTTTAATAAAATCACGGCTTGAGTTCGACTTTTTACCCCAAGTTTTAAGTATATTGTGCTGGCATGGCTTTTGATTGTAGATTCAGACAAGCTAAGTTCGTAGGCGATTTGTTTATTTAACAAACCATCGGCAAACATGTGTAATATTTTATGCTGTTGGGGCGTTAATGTTGCTAACTTTTCTGCTTGCTGTTGCTCTGGCGTATTTTTATTGTGATCATCGGTGGGTGTCCATAGTTTGCCTTGTAGCACATCTTCTATTGCTTTTATCATCTCAGGGACGGGAGTTGATTTAGGTATAAAGCCTGCTGCACCCAGGCTCATCGCTTTGCGTATGGTATCAGGCTCTTCAAAACCTGATACTACAATCACCCCTATTTCAGGATACAGCTCACGTATATTACTCAGCGTATTAAAACCCTGTGCACCCGGAATATCAAGATCGAGCAAGATCAGATCAACATCTGTGGTGTTTGCTAATTTGTGCTCTAATTCGGGAATTGTTTCGGCTTCAAGTAGGCAAGCATTATTAAAGCTCGATTCCAGCATAAGTAATAGTGCTTGTCGAAACAGCGGGTGATCATCTGCAATTAAGATTTTTGTGTGTGTTGTCATTTTATTTCTAACCTAATGTTTAGATTAATGATCTTTTAGTTTCATCAATTGTTTTTTGATTGAATAGTGTTCGTTGTCTTGAATAAAGTAACGCTATTATAAAATAATTCAATAATAATAAACCTAAATAGCACAAATTGACTAAAATTCACTCGTGAAAATGAACCTATAAGCGCTGTTTTATTCTATGTTATGAGTAGATATCAGGAAGAAAGGAGAGGGAGTAAACATTTATTTAATCTTGCCTTTTATATTCAGATTAAAGGTCGATTACCAAAATTACAGCATCAAAAGCAGGCTTAACACATTTATTTAACTTTCCCTCTTATAATCAAGACAAAGGTCGATTACAATACGCGCATCTAAAAGGCAGGTTGCCTTTATCTGCAAGCAACTAGAGTGGATTTTCTTCTTCATGGCAATCAAACTTGCAATCAATGGTTTTGGTCGAATTGGTCGAAATATTGTTCGCGCTCTTTATGAATCGGGCTTAAGCGACGAGATCAAAATTGTTGCGATTAATGAACTTGCTGATCCACAAGGGATCGCTCATCTTCTTAAATATGATACGTCTCATGGCCGTTTTGCGTTTCCAGTTACTTTAGGTGAAGACACCTTATCGGTAGCGGGCGATACAATTGCTTTATTTGCAGAACAAAACCCGCGTGAATTACCTTGGCAGTTACTTGATGTTGATGTGGTTTTAGAATGTACTGGTGTGTATCACTCTCGTGAACATGCGCAATTACATCTTGATGCTGGCGCAAAGAAAGTCTTATTTTCTCAGCCCGCAGATGCGGATGTTGATGCCACGATTGTCTATGGTATCAATGATGATGAACTACTCGCTGAGCATACGATTGTCTCTAATGGATCGTGTACCACAAACTGTATAGTACCGGTGATTAAAGTACTTGATGATGCCTTTGGTATAGAATCAGGGGCGATTACGACTATTCATGCGTCGATGAATGATCAGCAAGTAATTGATGCTTATCATCATGATTTACGTCGTACCCGCGCTGCGAGTCAGTCGATTATTCCCGTTGATACTAAATTAGCTCGCGGTATTGAGCGTATTTTACCTAAGTTCCATGGCCGCTTTGAAGCTATTTCGGTGCGAGTACCTACTATCAATGTTACTGCGATGGATTTGAGTGTGACTGTCAACGCAGATGTTGATTTAAAAGCGGTAAATAAGGTATTAAAAGCAGCAGCGAGAGACCGCCTAGAAGGTATTTTAAGTTATACCGAAGAGCCATTGGTCTCGGTTGATTTTAATCATGACCCACATTCTTGTATTATAGATGGCACACAGACACGAGTCAGTCATAAACGACTGATAAAGTTGTTAGTGTGGTGTGATAATGAGTGGGGGTTTGCTAATAGAATGCTCGATACAGCACGAGTAATGATGGCAGCAAGTAATTAATATAAAAGTTCAAACCTAAAAATAAAACCTATATATTTCAAGTCAGTATCGTTAACTAAGGAGAAGTCCATGTCGGTCATAAATATGGCGGATTTAGATTTAAACGGCAAACGCGTGTTAATTCGTGAAGATTTAAATGTACCAGTAAAAGCAGGTAAAGTGACCTCAGATGCACGTATTCGTGCTGCATTACCGAGTATTAAATTAGCCCTTGAAAAAGGCGCTAAAGTAATGGTTATGTCACACCTAGGCCGCCCTACGGAAGGGGAATATGATGAAGCGTTTTCTTTAGCGCCAGTTGTTGATTACCTTAATGAAGCACTTGAACAAAATGTACGTCTTGAAAAAGATTACTTAAATGGCGTTGAAATTGCTGATAATGAAGTGGTCGTTTTTGAAAACGTACGCTTTAATGTTGGCGAAAGCAAAGATGACGAAGCGTTATCTAAAAAGCTTGCTGCATTATGTGATGTGTATGTAATGGATGCATTTGGTACCGCCCATCGTGCTCAAGCGTCTACCCATGGCGTTGGTTTATTTGCAGATGTTGCTTGTGCAGGCCCACTATTGGCGGCTGAATTAGAGGCATTAGGTAAAGCACTTGATAACCCAGCTCGTCCATTAGTGGCGATTGTGGGCGGCTCTAAAGTATCAACTAAACTAACAGTACTTGATTCACTTTCAACGATTGTTGATCAATTAGTCACTGGTGGCGGTATTGCAAATACCTTTATTGCTGCGGCAGGCTACCCGGTTGGTAAGTCATTATACGAAGCTGACCTAATTGATGAAGCAAATAAGCTAAGTGCGGCTGCTAAAAGTAATAATGGTGAAATACCAGTACCTACTGATGTGGTTGTTGGCAATGAGTTTTCAGAATCAGCCGTTGCAACATTAAAAGATGTTAGCGAAGTAACAGACACAGATATGATTTTTGATATTGGCCCAGATACAGCGAGCAAACTTGCAAAAATTATTGCTAATGCAGGTACTGTTGTATGGAATGGTCCGGTAGGTGTATTTGAATTTGACCAGTTTGGTAATGGCACCCGTGCTATTGCTCAAGCAATCGCTAATTCAAATGCGTTCTCAATAGCTGGTGGCGGTGATACGTTAGCAGCGATTGATAAATACGGCATTGCCGATAAAATTTCGTATATTTCAACTGGCGGTGGTGCTTTCCTTGAGTTTTTAGAAGGGAAAAAATTACCAGCAGTTGCTATGCTTGAACAACGCGCTAAGTAATTAGCGTTTACTCAATGTAGTTAGCAATCGTTAGTTTAGGCTGCTAACTACACTGAGTGTGATCAGATATTAAATACCTCTCACCCTTATTTAATAGCTGGTTTTGTATAACGGTAGATTTGGCAAGAGCCAATACTATCGAGGTGCAGTGATTGCACCGAACTCAACTATTCCGTTCGAACTAGGTAGTTTTGCGCGTGCGCAGCTATCGACAATTTGGAGAATACCAAATGGCTTTAATCAGTATGCGACAACTTCTTGATCATGCAGCTGAACATGGTTATGGCGTACCAGCATTTAACGTTAATAACCAAGAGCAGATCCGCGCTATTATGATGGCGGCTGACAAAACTAACAGCCCAGTAATTGTACAAGGTTCAGCTGGCGCTCGTGCCTATGCTGGTGCCCCATTTATACGTCATATGATTTTAGCTGCGATTGAAGAGTGGCCACATATTCCAGTGGTAATGCATCAAGATCACGGTACCTCACCTGGCGTTTGCCAACGTTCAATTCAATTAGGTTTTTCATCAGTGATGATGGATGGCTCGTTAATGAGCGATGGTAAAACACCATCATCATATGAGTATAACGTTGATGTAACGCGTAAAACTGTTGAACTTGCACACTCTTGTGGTGTGTCTGTTGAAGGCGAGTTAGGTGTGCTAGGCTCACTTGAAACTGGCGAAGCTGGCGAAGAAGATGGCGTTGGTGCTGAAGGTAAACTAACCACAGATCAAATGCTAACTGATCCAGAAGAAGCGGCCGATTTTGTAAGTAAAACCCATGTTGATGCCTTAGCGATTGCGTGTGGTACTTCACACGGCGCGTATAAATTTACACGTCCGCCAACGGATGATATTTTGGCGATTGATCGTATTAAAGCGATCCACGCACGAATTCCTAACACTCACTTAGTTATGCACGGTTCATCATCAGTGCCGCAAGAATGGCTTGAGATCATCAACCAATATGGTGGTGAGATCCCAGAAACCTATGGTGTGCCAGTTGAGCAGATCGTTGAGGGAATTAAGTTTGGTGTGCGTAAAGTAAATATCGATACAGACTTACGATTAGCATCTACAGGGGCTATTCGTCGCCATCTTGCGCTTAATCCAGCAAACTTTGATCCACGTAAGTATTTAGCTGAAGCGACAAAAGCAATGACAGAGATCTGTGTTGCACGTTATGAGTCATTTGGTACAGCGGGTCAAGCAGGTAAGATCAAACCAATCTCACTTGATGAGATGCACCTTAAATATTTAACGGGTGAATTAGATCCGAAAATTAAATAATTTAATTTATTAAGTTATAAAACAGCCAGTAGTGTTAAAGCTACTGGCTTTTTTATGCCTGATCGTAAAAGATCATTATTTTACCAAGCAGGGGCTTTGGGATCATTACTTTACTAACTGTGCTTTGTTGAGATCAGATTTTTACTAAGGATCAGCTTGATTGGCAGAGGTTTTGTTATAAAAATAGCCATTTCAAAGCTTTGTTGTATAAATGATCAACAACTTATGGCTTTGGCTAGGTAAAACACTGATCCCAGATCTAACTCGGTTGGTAAACGAATGATCCCTGAAATGAAACTTGGTAGGATTTTGATCTCTGTTAATGATCACCGATGTTAATAGGCGTTTTAATTGAGTTAGAGTGTGAAGATGCTTTCGTGGCTTACATCGTGATACTGTATAGTTGATTATTGAAAGGGGAATTTAATACAAAGTAGTAATGTAGCAATTATAAAGTATGATTTTTAAATGTGAAATTTGATAATGTATGCTAATTTTGTACCTTAAAAGGGTTTATTTTGCATTTTTTACCCCGCATTTCGATTTACACGTTACACTTTCATAAAAATGTCATACTTAGTCATAATAATGAAAACTAGTTCGATAACGAAAGAGATAAATTGGAATGTCACGTAAAGTACTTGTCGTCGATGACGAAGCACCGATCAGAGAGATGCTGGTTTTTGTATTAGAGCAAAATGGTTTTCAAGCGATTGAAGCGGAAGATTACGATTCAGCCATTGCAGCGATGGTAGAGCCTTATCCAGATATGGTGTTATTAGATTGGATGCTACCAGGTGGTAGTGGAATTCAAATTGCTAAAAAGTTTAAGCAAAGTGAATATACTCGCCAAATTCCTATTATTATGCTGACTGCTCGCGGCGAAGAAGAAGATAAAGTTCGCGGTCTTGAAGTCGGTGCTGATGATTATGTTACTAAACCATTTTCACCAAAAGAATTAATGGCGCGTATTAAAGCCGTTATTCGTCGTGTGTCGCCTACTTCATTGGAAGAAGCGATTGATGTACATGGTTTACGTCTTGATCCTATTTCACACCGTGTTACCTCTGAAGGTAGCGAGTTGGATATGGGACCGACAGAATTTCGCTTATTGCATTTCTTTATGACTCACCCTGAACGTGTTTATAGCCGTGAACAGCTACTAGATAACGTATGGGGGACTAATGTCTATGTTGAAGATAGAACCGTAGACGTGCATATTCGTCGCTTACGCAAAGCGATTGCACCGCTTGGTCATGACCGTTTAGTACAAACTGTACGTGGTGCAGGCTATCGTTTTTCCAGTAAATTATAAGTGTCATGGAGATGACCAAGCCAATAATTAATTTTGGCTTAAATTTACTTACTCTAAGGTAAAGTGAGTGTATGTATCGAGTTGTTAATAAGCAGGCGTTAGCAAAGCGTCTGTTTATCTATTTCCTACCTTTATTATTAATTGGCGTGCTTATTGGTGCGCCATTTTTGCTTTTATTTTTAGGATCTTTTTCACTGCTTGTTTGGCATTATCATCAACTCTATCGGCTCAGTGATTGGCTATTGAATCAACGTAGTTTTAATCCACCTGAAGGCGAGGGGGCATGGGAGCAAGTATTTGAAGGGATCTACCATTTACAACATCGCAACCGTAAAAAACGTAATGAATTAGCTGATTTGATCCGTCGTTTTCGCGATGGCGCAGAAGCAGTGCCTGATGCGGTTATTGTTCTACAACGTGATTTAAGTATTGTTTGGTGTAATCAACTAGCTTTGAAAGTGCTTGGATTACAGTGGCCAGCGGATCATGGTCAACGGCTTGACAACCTTATTCGCGATCCTAAATTTGCAAAATACATGCAAACGGAATTGTTTGATGAAGCATTAGAACTTGAAAGTGGTCACAGTGTTGAGCAAGTTTTAGAGTTTCGGGTAATGCCATATGCCAGCTCACAATTAATGGTTGTTGTGCGTGATGTCACGCGACTGAAGCAACTTGAGCAAATGCGCAAAGACTTTGTTGCCAATGTATCTCATGAGCTACGTACGCCATTAACCGTTGTTACTGGTTACTTAGAAATGTTTGATGGCGATATGGTGCCACCACCGGCAATGTGGAATAAAGCACAAGGTACTATGCTTGAACAGTGTAAACGCATGGATAGCTTGGTAAATCAGCTATTGTCGTTATCACGTATTGAAGGCGCTCGACGTCAAGATAATGATAAAGCGATCAATGTACCGCAGTTACTTAGCTATATTAGGACTGAAGCACAATCATTGAATCAAGACAAAGGGCATGAGTTGATATTTGATATTGATGCTAACGTCGATATAAAAGGCGCTGAAGAGGAGCTGCGCAGTGCCTTCTCTAATTTAGTGTTTAATGCTATTCATTATACCAAGGCGGGCGGTAAAATAACCGTAAGCTGGAAGCTAAAAGATAATCAAGCGTACTTTTCAGTAGTTGATAATGGCGATGGTATTGCACCAGAGCATAATAATCGTTTAACTGAGCGTTTTTATCGGGTTGATAAAGCACGTAGTCGTACCACCGGTGGCTCAGGGCTGGGTTTAGCCATCACCAAACATGTATTAACTCGTCACGATAGCCAATTGATAATTAAAAGTAAATTAGGCGAAGGATCATGTTTTTCGTTTGCTTTTAGTCGTGAAAAAACAGTGCTATTAAATAATTGAGCCAAAAAGCCAAAGTCATAAAAGTGTCATTTTAGAGTAATCTAACTGTCATCTATTCTCTTTAGAGTAGACGACAGTTAAGAAATGGACGAACAAAATCGGAGCAACCTAATGAGATTTAAAAACCTAGTAGCCGCAATGGGTGTGGCAGTAACAACATTTGTATCTGCACAAGCAATGGCAGTAGATACAGTTATTCCTGAGTATCAAAAAACCAGTGGTATTTCAGGTAATTTTTCATCTGTGGGCTCTGATACTTTAGCCAACATGATGACCTTTTGGGCTGAAGAATATAAACGTATTTACCCAAATGTGAACATCCAAATTCAAGCGGCTGGTTCATCTACTGCGCCACCGGCATTGACAGAAGGCACAGCAAACTTTGGCCCGATGAGCCGCAGAATGAAATCAAAAGAAATCGAAGCGTTTGAAAAACGTTACGGTTATAAACCTACTGAAGTACGTGTAGCGATTGATGCATTGGCAGTATTTGTTCATAAAGACAATCCAATTGAAGGTTTACGTATCGACCAAATCGATGCGATTTTCTCTTCAACTCGTAAATGTGGTGCTGATGCAGATGTGACTCGTTGGAGTGATGTAGGTTTAACGGGGAATTGGGCTGCAAAAGACATTCAGCTTTATGGCCGTAATTCTGTATCTGGTACTTACGGATACTTTAAAAACAAAGCGCTATGTAAAGGTGACTTCCGTAACAACGTGAACGAGCAACCAGGTTCAGCATCGGTAGTGCAATCAATTTCTTCATCAGTGAATGCAATTGGTTACTCAGGTATCGGTTATAAAACATCAGGCGTACGTACTGTACCACTGGCGAAAAAAGGCGATAACTTTGTTGATGCAACACTTGAAAATGTAGCAACAGGTAAATACCCACTGTCGCGCTTTTTATATGTTTATGTGAATAAACACCCGAATAAACCGCTTGCACCTATTGAAGCAGAGTTCTTAAAAATGGTGTTATCACAAGATGGCCAAAAAATTGTAGAGAAAGATGGTTATGTACCACTTTCTGGCAAGATGGCAATGGGCGAACTTAAGAAGCTAGGTCTTCTTTAAACTTAACGCCAACTATGAGTTAATAAAAAACCGCGCAATGTAAATTGCGCGGTTTTTTTATATCAACTAGGTTCAGGTTAGTTAAACAGCTTCTTTTTGAGCTGTTGATGGGCATTTAAAACGCGTTTACGTTTACTTAAACCTTGGCGCTTAAAGCTCTGAATTGGCATTACGCTAGGTTGCTCTTGCCCCAATGTAGGGATTGTAAAGTTAGCAACATCATCATTCGGTAATGCTATTTCTTGCTCATGTACACGTAAGGCTGCAAGGGTGTCGTTATTATCAACTTCACTCGGGCAAATAAATATGCCCATTTTACGTAATTTAACCCCTAAGCCTATGCTACTTGAATATCGTACAATTGGGGCTGCTAAGATCAATCCAACTAAGATCGGCGATAACCACCAAAAGAATACAGGCGTAAAGTAATAAGCAATACCGCCCCAAGCTAAGGCGATTAAGGTTGATAGTAATGTGTAACCTATCGCTTCTTGCCACGGAACCATGCGGCCTGATCGAGGCTGGGCGTCCCACGTTACTTTTTTACCTAAAAATACACACACCACAAAGTAGCTATGAAAAACCATCATCAGCGGGGCGATAATAATGGCAAACACGGTTTCAATGATTGAGCCTAAAATTAATTTAAATGAGCCGCCAAATTGTTTATTACGATGGATCAGTGTGACAATAATCCCCATTAATTTCGGTAATAATAACAACACAATTGTGACAAAAAGCAACGAGTTAATTAATTCTGTTTTTGCTATTTGCCAAGTCGGAAATAATTGATACACCTGATTAAAATAGACATTACTGTTTAGTGCGCGGGTGACCGCATCTATGGTACTTAGCACTAACATTGATAACCAAATTAATGATGAAATATATGCCGTTGCACCTAATAAAAAGTGCAGCTTGCTGATTATTTTTAAACCCGACGCAGGTAACAAACCTAAATGTTGAATGTTGCCTTGCACCCAACGCCTGTCGCGAATAGCGTAATCTAAAATATTACTCGGTACTTCTTCGTAGCTACCTTGTATATCACTGAGTAATAATACATCCCAGCCAGAACGATGCAGCAACGATGCTTCGACAAAGTCATGGCTTAAAATTTCGCCGCCGAAAGGGGCATTACCTTTGAGCACCGGTAAACCGCAGCAATCAATAAACGCTTTAACCCGAATGACGGCATTGTGTCCCCAGTAATTAGCGTGATTAGTCTGCCAAAAAGCTGAACCGGTTGCTAGCATTGGACTATAAAGTACTGACGCAAACTGTAGAAAGCGACCAAAGAAGGTATCTTGCCTAACAGGGATCGGAATCGTTTGAATAAGCCCAGCTTGTGGATTGTTGATCATGCTGCTGGTGAGCTCAAGCATACACTGACCCGTCATGATGCTATCTGCATCAAGTACAATCATGTGCTCGTATTTACTGCCCCAACGCTCGCAAAAGTCAGTTAAGTTACCTACTTTACGGTGTTTGTTATCTTCACGGCGGCGGTAAAAAGTTTGTTTGGCAAAATCACCTAGGCGTTCGGTCAAGGCATGCCACGCTTTTAGCTCATTGTTAGCTATTTCTTTATCTTGTGTATCACTTAATAAGTAGAAATCAAAATGCGCAAATTGGCCTGTTTTTATCAGTGAACGTAAGCTCACTTCAAAACCTGCGATAACTCGCTGCGTATCTTCATTGTAGATAGGCATAACGACAGCAGTTCTGGTTTTACTCAATGCTTGCTGATCAATTTCGATTGCTTTTTGGCGCGTCAGTGTCAGCGGGTCAATTCTAAATAATTGTAAAATAAATCCCATACAGCCACTGCAAAATGCGGTCACAATCCAAGTGAAGGTAATTGAAAACAGCGCAAGTAATGCATACTCAAGCGGGGTCATGCCATTTGAATTTAAAATATCAAACATGATCCACATACCGTAAGCTGAGATGGCTAACACTAACAGTGAAAAAAGCCATACACGAGTCTTTTTAAAAGGCATTGTACTGTTACTCGACGTCATTTGGATACCAGACATAACTCCATACCTCGCTAACTTCTTTGTCACGTAGTGTTAATGATAAGCGCATGTCTACAGGCTTACCGCTCTCTGGCGCGACTTTAAAAGCAACACGCCATCCTTCATTATTTGGTAATTGTTGAACTGTTTTATCGCTTATTTCACCTGAATTTAGGGTCAAATTAGCAAGCAATTTTAGTTTGGCTGACAAGTTGTTAATATTGTCACCAGTGAAGTCAACCGTAAATTGGCGATGACTTTTTGGTGGTGGATTTTCTTCACCGGGTAATGCAGCACTGCCAATGCGAGTGCGTAAAACTCGGGCTTTATCTTGGCTTGCAAGCGCCGCGTTAAATGTTGACAATTTATAACTAAAACTAAGTGTTTCACCTGCTTTAAGTGGTTGCTCTGGTACCCAATAGCTAACGATATTGTCATTGGTCTCGGTATCAGTCGGTATTTCTACTAACTCAACTCGACCATTTCCCCATTGTCCTTGTGGTTCAATCCAGAGGCTTGGGCGGGCATGATAATGTGCCTCAGTATCGAGATAGTTATTAAACTCACGGTCGCGCTGTGCTAGTCCAAAACCTTTTGGATTGTCATAACCAAATGACGTTACACTAAGCTGTTTAGGGTTATTTAGCGGACGCCACACCCATTTATTGTCTTGTGATTGCATTAGTAAACCATCAGAGTCATGTACTTCTGGTCGGTAATCATCAAAGAATTTAGTGCTATTTTCGCCGTGGTAAAACATGCTTGTAAGCGGTGCTATACCTAGTTTTTTGATATCTTTGCGGGCGAATATTTGCATTTTAGTTGTTACTTCAGTTGCTGTTGATGGACTGATCTCAAAACGATATGCGCCAGTAACAGAAGGACTATCAAGTAATGCATATAACACAATGTGAGTGTCTTCAGGTTTTGGCTTAACTAACCAAAACTCTTTAAATACTGGAAACTCTTCACCAGAGCTGAGTGCTGTATCAATCGCCAGGCCGCGTGCTGAAATACCATACACTTGGTCAGGGCCCACTATGCGAAAATATGAAGCGCCTTGAAATACCGCTACCTCATCTTTGTACTCATTATTATTGAGTGGAAAATGTACTCTAAAACCAGCATGCCCTAACTGAGTGGTGCCTAAAGCTGTGGTAATTTCCTGCTCAAGTGGTGCTGCGGTGCCATCATAGCGGTAGTAATCAGTTTTAAATGGTAGATTTTTTACCTTCGCATCAGCATCAACTGTGTTAATCGCGATAGGGTTTTTATAGAGAAAACCTGGATGGAATAACTGTACCTCATATAAACTTTCATCTTTCCAGATCGCATGATCTTGACGAAAACGAATCGCTCGATAGTCCTGATAATTAATATTATTTAACGCATCAACAGCAATTACGGGAGCTGCTACGTAGTCTTTGGCAGCCAGTTGTTTGGCTCTAGCTGTTACCACCGAAAATAATTTTTCAGAAGGGATTGTAAGCAAAGTTGGCTGTGTAGTTGGTACAGCATCAGCAGTACCCGCATCAGATTTTGTTATTGGTTGTTCTGCCGCACTGACATTACATGCACACAAGGCTAATAATGCACTTAATAATGCCCTCTTTTTAAATGATGGATACAGAGCTGCCCGCGTTATCGTTTCCATGAGGTTTTTTCCTTTAGCCGTTATCTGGTTAATTTTAAAATGCTTTAGTTAGTTGAATTCAAGTTTGCAAAAAACGAACCTAAAATAAACTTATATATTTCAATGACTTTATGTTTATTAGTATCGTAGAGGGTGTACTTTCTTTGTGTAAGCTGGAAATAATTACACGCAATGTATGACTACTTCTTACTAATATAAGTAGATATTACTAAACTAAACCTTGCTCTAAGGTGAATGGCAGAAAAATCACGATGGTTGGATGTAGAAAGTTTGCCTAAAGTAGGCGCAGGGGGAGGAAACTTGCCAATCATGATAATTGGCAAGTTAATATCAGTTATTGCACATTACCTAATGCTTGGGCATTTGCTTTGCATTGGTTGTAGGCTTCAATACATTTGGTACTACATACTTTATATGCCATGCCTTCGCCGGTACTTTGCTGTTCACAGTTCACTTCACATTGATAATTCTGTTGTGCGCATTGCTGCATTTCTGGGTTTTCTATTTGGTTTTGACACCCAGCTAATATGCCTATACACAGCGAAATGCTTGATAATTTTAATAATGAATTCATGCTTATCCCAATTATTGTTATGTAATATCAACGAGCAGATTGTCTATTAGCCTTACTGGCCCTAAGAAGGCTGCCGCCAAAATCACAAGTTGACTATCATTGAGTGTAGCTTTTTTTAAGGTATCGCGCTGAGCTATTTCAAAGTAGTCAATTTTGAGCCCTGCTTGCTCTAGTTGCTGCTTTGCTTGTCGGCATATGTCGTCAAAATCACGCTGCCCCGAGTTTAACTGTTCTGCGCTCCAATTAAGGGTTTTAAATAGCACTGTCGCTGTTTCTTTTTGAGCTTCTGATAAGTAGCCATTGCGAGAGCTCATAGCCAACCCTGACACTTCACGGCTGGTTGCAACGCCAATAATTTCTACTGGAATTGACAGGTCATGAGCCATGGTTTTAATCACTTGCAACTGTTGATAGTCTTTTTCACCAAAGCACGCATAGTCAGGCTGTACTAAGTTAAATAATTTAGTAACCACCGTTGCTACACCGCGAAAATGACCTGGACGTGATCCGCCGCAATAACCCATTGATATATTTGGTACATCGACAAAGCTTTGCGCATCTAAACCGTTAGGGTAAATGGCTTCCACACTTGGGGTAAATACAATATCAGTACCAAGCTCTGCCAGTCCTTGTTTATCCGCAATGAGGGTGCGCGGGTAGTTATCAAGATCTTCGTTGACACCAAATTGCATTGGGTTTACAAAAATACTAACCACGACTTTATCAGCCATGTTTTTGGCTTTCTCAACGAGTGAAAAATGCCCTTGATGTAGATTACCCATAGTTGGCACTAGTGCTACACTAAGCCCGGCTTGGCGCCATGCTTTAATTTGACTACGTAATGATTTTATTTCAGTGATCGACTGCATTATTTAAACTCATGTTCCGTGCTTGGAAAAGCACCACTTTTAACGTCGCTACAATATTTTTTAACCGCATCCGGCATATTGCCTGTTTCGAGTAAAAAGTTTTTAGAAAATTTAGGGATATAACCTGCTGAAATGCCAACTAAGTCATGCATGACTAGAATTTGGCCATCAGTTTGATTACCTGCACCAATACCAATGGTAGGAATATTAACCGCGTCAGTAATTAATTTGGCAAGTTCAGATGGAATACATTCAAGAACCAGCATTTGTGCGCCTGCCGCGGCAAGCGCCTGAGCATCGCTAATCATTTTTTGTGCTTGTTGTTCACTACGGCCTTGGATTTTAAAACCACCAAACACATGTACTGATTGCGGTGTTAAGCCTAAATGTCCACATACCGGTATACCTTGTTGAGTCAGCGCAACAACTGAGTCATACAGCCATTCGCCCCCCTCAAGTTTGACCATGTTAGCGCCAGCTCGCATTAATTCTGCTGCATTTTTACAGCTCTCGGCTGGGTTTGAGTAGGTCATAAATGGCATATCTGCAATGACGAATAAATCACGGCTCCCGGCGCGTACGCTGCGAGTATGATAGGCAATATCTTGATTGGTGACAGCCAGGGTATCGTCGCCACCTTGTAACACCATGCCTAACGAATCACCGACTAAAATAACGTCTACGCCGTTATCATGAAATAACTTTGCAAAGCTGGCATCGTAGGCCGTTAATGCCGTGATTTTTTGTTGGTCTGCTTTCATTTTATTAAGCGTAGAAACGGTTATTTTAGACATAGTATCCTCGTAGGCAACAGCCTGAAATTAATTACAGAGGTAATTGTTGTAATTCGTTTAGTGCCAAATTAGTGCTAATACTGTGAAGTAATGTACCATTTGGCAGCGTAATATTTGGGGCTATTTCAAGTAGCGGGTAAACCACAAACTCGCGTTCAGTTAGACCATAATGTGGCACAATTAAACGCTCGCTATTAATGACTTGATCACCAAATAATAAAATATCAATATCTAAGGTGCGTGGCCCCCAGCGCTGTGCTTTTCGTACTCGGCCGTGTTCAAGTTCTATCTGTTGTGTTAAATCAAGCAACTGCTCAGGTAATAGCGTGGTTTTTAGCGCCGCAACAGCGTTAACGTAGTCAGGTTGATCTTGCGGGCCCATCGGTTTACTCGCGTAATAATGCGATACACCAATAAACTCGCAATCAGCCAATGCACGCAGTGCTGCAACAGCATGATCTAGTTGAGTACGTGGAGCGTTTAAATTAGCCCCTAAACCAAGGTAGACGGTTTCCATGATCATTCAGCCGCTGGTTTTGGGCTGCGTCGGCGAGTACGACGACGGCCTTTTGTTGCGCCTTGCGTACCTAACGCTTTAACTAGCTCTTTTTGACCATTGATGTCTTGTTTTAAATACTCAGTCCACCAGTTAACTAATTGCTGATGCTGTTTTTCACCGGCCTGTACGCGCAAGAGTAAAAAGTCATACGCAGCTTTAAAACGTGGTTGCTGTGTAAGGCGATATGCACGTTGTCCTGAGCGTTTATCTAAGCGGTGTTGAATATGCCAGATATCACGAGCGCCAAGGGTAAAGCGTTTTGGTACGGCAATATGTTGGGCATTATCACTGAGTACTTTGTTCATACCTTGAGCGAAGGCATCGTATTCAGATAGTTGCTCTTGTTCTTGCAGTGCTTTAGTGATCTGCAATAATGGGAACCATAACAATGCAGCAAAAATAAATGCTGGAGTTACTTTTTTCTCCGCATTAATACGTTCATCTGTATTACGGAACATCTGTTGAATTAAAGCGAACTCTAAGCCATCAGGATTACTATCTAAAATACTATCAAGAGCTGGAAATAATGATTTAAAAAGGCCATATTTACGTAGCATTAAAAAGTTTGCTTCGGCCTTGCCATTTAAAAACAGTTTCAGTGTTTCTTCAAATAACCGCGCTGCAGGGATATTATCTAACAGGCTTGCTAATTCATTTAATGGTTGCTCGGTTGCCGGTGCAATCGACATATCGAGTTTGGTTGCAAAGCGAACTGCGCGCAGCATACGTACAGGATCTTCGCGGTAACGGGTTGCTGGATCACCAATCATCTCGATTTGTCGAGCGTTAATAGCTGCTAAGCCATTAGCATAATCATGGATTGAAAAATCATTAATTGAATAATATAACGCATTGATTGAAAAATCGCGGCGTTCAGCATCTTCTTCAATACTACCAAAAACGTTATCGCGCAGCAGTTGTCCTTGGTCACTCGATTGGCTAATTTGGTTTTTATCTTCAGGCGCTTCGTGATGACCTCGCATGGTGGCCACTTCGATTATTTCACGACCAAAAACAATGTGTGCTAAACGAAAGCGACGGCCAATTAAGCGGCAATTACGAAATAGCTTTTTAACCTGATCAGGAGTGGCATTGGTGACCACATCAAAATCTTTTGGTTGTTGACCTAACAAAATATCACGAATGCAACCACCAACAAGGTAGGCATCAAAGCCTCCGTCTTTCAGGCGATATAATACCTTGATTGCATTTGGGCTAAATTGTTTGCGAGAAATACCATGCTCATTGCGTCCAACTATTAAAGGCTGCGCAGAGACTTGGGTATGTTCGGCTGTTACAGAGGCGGTTGGGCCAATAATTTGCCGACAAAATTGAAAAAGCTTGGAAATAATAATCTGTCTCCTACAGAATTCGGTTATTTGATGGACGCCATCAAAAATCAAACCAAGTATAGCCTCACTTTACTATTAACTGCACATGTGTTGCGTTTACTTGGTAATACCTATGGTATTAGAGTCTTGTTTATTCTAGTCAGTTAAACAGTCATTGCTAGGGTTAAAATTTTCTAGCATAACGATGCTGGAAATTATTATCCTGTTATTGGGCTACTTGACTGCTGAATCGTGTACAACCTTAACGCAATTGGTATTAATTAAATGAATTGCACATTTAAGGTGGGCTATCATATACCAGCACAGCTTAAAAATTAAGTTGAAGGCCTTAAAATTAGCCTTTTTTAGTGAATTTTTATTTGTTTAAATGCGTAAAGGCGGTTGTATGACTGTGTGGGTTTTGCGAAATTTGAATTTGTGTCATTTTAGGGACGTTTTGCAAGTTGTAATTGTCTACTGCCCAAGCTAGCATTTGCTCGATATTTAGTTCAAGTAATTCATCTTTGGGCGCCAATCCTAAAAATTCGAATGCACTCAGCAAAGCCGGTTTGGGGTTACTTTTGCTAATAGCTGGGGCATAGTTTTGTTTTGATAATTTAAACCCAGGTTTAGCGACTGCTAATGGTAAATGTGCGTAATGGGGGGCCGTGGCAGCTAATTGTTTAAATAAACTCAATTGGCGTGCGGTTGGTTCAAGCAAGTCTGCGCCGCGTACGACATGAGTGATACCTTGGGCAATATCGTCTGCGACCACCACTAGTTGATAAGCAAATAGCCCATCACTGCGCTTTATTAAGTAATCTTCGTGGGCGAGATCATGAGCTACATTTATCTCACCTTGAATGAGATCATGGTATTGGCATGTAGCATGTTGCTGAATTAACCGTAGTGCGCTGCTGTTCTGACTATGCTTTAAATGACGACAATGGCCTTGATAAATACCGCCAAGCGCTTTAATTTCTTTGCGCGAGCAGTGGCAAGCATAAATTAGGTGCTGGTTATTTAGATTATTAATGGTATGCGCATACAAGTCATGGCGTTGAGTTTGATAGACTACGTCTTCATCCCAGTACAAACCATAGGCTTCTAAGGTATTGAGAATATCCTTAGTGGCGCCGTCTACAACACGTGTGGTGTCGATATCTTCAATACGGACTAACCAAGTGCCTTGGTTGCTTTTCGCGTCAAGGTAGCTGCCCACAGCCGCCACAAGAGAACCAAAATGAAGTGGTCCAGAAGGTGACGGCGCAAAGCGACCGCGATAGTTGCGCATAGGCGCAGTAACGGCTGTGGTAGACATTGATTAATTACTAGTAACTAACCACGTCCAGATTGTTTTTCTTTGATTTCCGCAAGCGTTTTACAGTCTACGCATAAGTCAGCTGTAGGACGTGCTTCTAAACGGCGGATACCAATTTCAATCCCGCACGAATCACAAAAACCAAAATCATCTTCTTTGATTAATTGGATCGTTTTTTCAATTTTTTTGATCAGTTTACGTTCACGGTCACGAGTACGAAGTTCTAAAGAGAACTCTTCTTCTTGTGCTGCGCGGTCAACTGGATCAGGGAAGTTAGCTGCTTCGTCTTGCATATGCGATTTAGTACGGTCAACTTCATTGCGTAAATCGTTGCGCCATGCTTCCAAAATAGTTTTGAAATGAGTGCGTTGTGCATCATTCATATACTCTTCGCCCGGCTTTTCCTGGTATGGTTCTAATCCGGCCTGAGCCAATAACCCTAATTTTTTTTGGTCTGGCATAACTTTCTCCTAAATCCTTAATATAATGCCCAGCATGAGCCGGCGGCTATAAATAACAGAATCCTATGGCCTAGGCAAATTTATTTTTCATTAATTAGTCTTACTTAAACCGCATCAATAAAATTAAAAAAGGTACGATAAGTGGTTTTTACACCGATTACTTTTAAATAAGTGCTTAAAAACTTGCCTTGTTATATGGGCGAAAACCTTAAAAACAAGTCGCTTTTAATTAAAAGTAAGCTTTTCTGTTAGTGTAATTTCAGCGCTCGAAATATCGGCTTTATAAGCAACTACTTCGACACCTTTAGTTATTGCTAAATCAACTAGTTGGGCGTACTTTTCGTCAATGTGGCGTGCCGCACTAACTTGCTTAATCCCTTGATGTAATACAGCAAACAGCAGCACTGCACGGTGGCCTTGTGCAACCATTTCAATTAATTCACGAATATGTTTTTGACCGCGAAGAGTTTCGGCATCAGGGAAGTAACCTTGGCCACTTTGTGGATCATTTTGACTGAGTAAAGTGACAGATTTTACTTCTACATAGCAGTCTGGGCGTTGGGGAGCTGTCAGTAAAAAATCGATACGGCTATTTTCATCACCATATTTAACCTCTGGCTGTATTTTAGTGTAGCCGCTAAGCTCGTTGATTACCGCTGCATGAAGTGCTTCTGCAACGATTTTATTCGCGATTGCCGTATTGACACAGATCAGATGGCCAAACTGGTTTTGTGTCAATTCTAATGAATGAGGATATTTTCTTTTTTGATTGCTACTGGTGGAATAAAAGGCTGCAAAGTCAGGCTCCGCGCAACCAGTCATTTTACCTGTGTTGGCACAATGGGCGGTAAACTCTGAGCCATCGCTAAGGCGTAAATCGGCTAAAAAACGTTTGTAGCGTTTGATTAAAGTAGCGTGTTGGAGTGGCGTTGTATATTTCATTATTTTAGTTATTTGGTCTCAAGCAGTTGGGAAGTTGTTGTGGCTATAGTAAACTCATTGTCACTATTTTAGCGCAAAGAGTATTCTAACATGTCTGAAAAATTTGTTGTTCAATTAAGCGAGCAGGGTGCTGCATCGCATTGGGGCGAAACCGCCACGTTATCTTTTTATGAGCACGGTGCAACGGTTCATTTATCTGAACAAGAAACATTAGTAAATGTACAAAAAGCCGCGCGCAGTATTGCCAATCAAGGCGTTAAAAATGTCGTGCTAGCTGGTGATTGCTGGTGTACAGAAACACAGTGGGCTTTTTATCAAGGGTTTGTATCGCCTAAGTCATTACACGGTGTTGAATTTGCTGAAAATGCTAAAACAGATAGCCAAGAGCTTGCTTCATTACTTCGTTCTGCTACTTGGGCGCGTGAAATGATCAATGGCACGGCGGATGACATTTTCCCTGAAAGTTTAGCTGGTAAAGCTGCTGAATTTATTCAATCACTAGCTCCTGAACACGTGAGCTATCAAATCATCAAAGGTGATGCGCTACTTGAGCAGCAGTGGATTGGTATCCATGCTGTTGGTCGCGGTAGTGAGCGCCCGCCTGTATTACTTGCACTTGATTACAATCCAACTGGCGATGAAAATGCGCCTGTGGATGCAGCGCTTGTTGGTAAGGGGATTACTTTTGACTCTGGCGGTTATTCAATTAAAGCCAGCGAAGGTATGTTAGGTATGAAGTGCGACATGGGCGGTGCTGCAACGGTTACCGCAGGTTTGGCATTGGCTATTAGTCGCGGTATTAATAAACGTATTAAACTGTTTTTATGCTGTGCTGAGAACCTTATTTCAGGCCATGCATATAAGCTGGGTGATATCCTTACCTATAAAAACGGCACGACAGTTGAGATTGTTAACACTGACGCTGAAGGACGCTTAGTACTTGCTGATGGCTTAATGGCTGCAGCTGAAACAGGTGCTCCTTTAATTATTGATGCGGCGACACTAACAGGCGCTGCGCTAGTTGCTGTTGGTCAAGAGTACAATGCCTTATTTGGACTTGATAAAGAGTTTGTACGTGAAGTTGAAGGCTTTGCTGGACAAGAAATGGAAGGCGCGTGGCCACTACCACTTGAAAAGTGGCATCAACAAAACTGTCCTTCACCATACGCTGATACAGCTAACAGCCGTGCCCAAAAAGGCGGTGGTTATGGTGGTGCATCAAATGCTGCTGGTTTCTTGTCACGCTTTGTACCAAACGACGGCAAAGGCTGGGTGCATATGGATTTAGCGGCAGCGTTTAATATGGGTAGCACGAGTCAATGGGCTGCGGGCGCGACAACAGTCGGGATGCGCACAGTTGCACGTACTTTACTAGAAAAAGCGTAATCTTGAATATGTTTAAAAAAGCGCCGTTTTAGGCGCTTTTTTGTTGGCTATAAAAATGTAATTACAAACAGAAACAAGCTTTTTTAGTTTATTTGCGCTAAAATCTCGCCCCACTTTTGCATTTCAAGTGATAAAGGTTTGAAGTTATATTTCTTACATTAAAAGCGCTGCTTTTATTTAAGTCGTATTCATAAACTATACTTGAATGATCAACTCACACTGGGAATTCTAATTATGTCAGATAAGTGCTACATCACAGCGCAACAATTGCTTGAAGATTCATTTCGCGTTGCGGCGCAAGTATACCAAGATGGTTTTCGTCCTGATTTTATTATTGGTATTTGGCGTGGTGGTGCCCCAATTGGGATTGCAGTGCAAGAGTATTATGATTATAAGGGCATAGAGACAGATCATATCGCGGTACGAACTTCATCATATTATGGTATTAATAAGCAGTCGAAAGAAATTAAAGTACATGGCTTACACTACATTATTGAAAATGCTAACGCAGGTGACTCGTTATTGATTGTTGATGATGTATTTGATTCAGGGCGTAGTATTTTTGCACTGAAAGAAAAGCTTTCGGAACTGATGCGTTTAAACTTACCTAAAGATATCCGCATTGCATGCCCGTATTACAAACCAAAAAATTCTAAAGTTGATATGAAGCCTGACTACTACATTCATGAATCAGAAGAGTGGTTAGTATTCCCGCATGAATTATCGGGTTTAACACCTGATGAGATCATCGCTGGTAAAACAGATTTAGTAAAAATACACGATATTTTATTAGCAAAATAAATCTGTCGAGTAAAAATAAAAAGGCCTTAACTAGGCCTTTTTTTATTTATCAATTAGCTGTCTAAACCAATATTATTTATAGGTTTCAAACGCTTCTTTTAATCGTGCTAAATGAGCATATACGTAACTGCTTGACATACGATCTTGGTTTAAGAAAGTATTATCGAGGTCGATTGACGATTTGAGTATTGTCGCACTACTGGTGTTTATCAAATTTACTTTTTGATTAATTATAGTATTTACGCTATGTGTCCAGCTTTTAGTCCCTGTAACTTGCCAATTACCTGCATCCATATCTTTGCGTGGTGATAATGGAATACTAAAACCAATCCCCACTTTTTCTACGTCAGTGTCGCTATACATTACGGTTATATTTGCATCACCAAACCAGAACTTAGTTTCAAGTTTATAGCCGGTATCTTCATTCCAGAATTGTCCACCAGAGATATGGAAAGAGACATCCTTTTCAGCCCATAAATAACGGTATGAATAAACCGAGTAGTCGCGTTTATCAGTGTCATAATCTTTATACTCAAAGTAGCCTAACTTTGCTTGTATCTTGTGGCGGCCTGCGGGGCTTTGCCATGCAGTTTCGTTGGTAATACCTGTATAATCAAAGTAATCTTGGAATAAACCGACTTGAGTCTGGTTATATATGTTAAACGGTAAAGCGAATGTTTGATATACAACGGCACGTTTAATCCCCGTTTCTTGGCGTGAATTACTAAATACACTACCTTTTTCAAAGTGATCTGTATTAGCTACATTAACTTGCCCAGTAATATTTACACCTGCACCTTGCCATAATGGTACATGTAAATCGGCTTGTAGAGCTAACGAGTAATCATAAACACCTAATTCAGTTGCATATCGTGATGATAACGATGGTGAAAATGAAACTCTAGGTACAAAATAAGGGCTCGTGCTTTGGGTATTTCCGGCCCATTTTACACCCACAGCATCTTTATCACTAAATTGAGTGCTGACCATTAAATCAGGAGTGATATTTTCATCAATAAAGCGACGGTAATTATCTAAATACCCATTGACTTGTAACAGTGGGATATCTTGTTTTGCCAAGCGAACAATAAATTCATTATTGCCAGTAGCAAAGCTTTCAGTTATGCGGCCTAAAACAAGCCCCAACGCATCAATTTCATTACGATTAAATACTGAGTTTTCAAATTCAACAATGATTTGTTTGCTCTCGCTAATACCAACACGGATATTTTCAAAACCATCGTTAACTAAGCTGCTTTTTAAGCTGTGAATTTGTTGATTGTTATTTTGTGCAGTGGAAACTTGTTGATTTTGTTTGGTCGTAGTTAATACTTTTACTGGTTCCGCAGATACTACTCGACTAACAGACTCTTCCGTTTGATTTGGGGATGTAGCAAGAGTTGCTCTCGTTCGCTGATTTGAACTCTTAGATAACTTTGCCGCTGCAACTGGTTGAGGTGCTGGTTTTAGATTGTGGTAGTTATCTTGTGCTTCATCACTGAGCGGCATGCTAATATTGACACCCCAATAAGTATCATCACTAGCAAGTTCTGTATTTGAGTAAAAGCGGCTATTAAATGAAACCGTGGCAATATCATAAAGCCACTCTTTTGGAACTGTAATACGGGCGCCTAAATTAAATGCTTCTGCATCATGCTCAGCGAGTACTGAAAGCCAAGTGAAAGGTTGATATTCAATACCAGCAAATGCGCCGTCTAGTTGCCCTGTAAGCGTGTCAGATGTGCCAATACCGGCACTAAAGCGAAAATCCCACCACTGTTTAGAAGCAACAGCATAAAACGCTTCATAGTTATTCGCAGCCCCACCAACATCTTTAGCGCCAACAGCGACACTAAACCAATCTTTTGGAATGAATGGAATTTGGTATTTAGCATTAAATGATAAGTCGCGGATTTGGCCTTTATTTTCATAGCTAAATAAAATGTCATGCATCGACGATGAGGTAATCCTACCACTGACTTCTAAACCTTCAAAAAGTCCAGCTGAAAATGTAAAGTTATGACCGTCGGTGTACTTTCCTCTAATTTCTAGCTGGTTACTGTAACCTATATCAATATTACCTTTGTCGATTACAACAGCAGTAGGGGTATGGAAAATACCGGTAAATCCATTATATGCAATACCATGATTAATGTTTTGATCAGCAAAAACGGAGGTACTGGCACTGAGTGCGCAAAGTGTCGCGAGGGTTGTTTTATTATAAGTCACGTGATTAACCAATTTAGATTAGAGTTAGGTTTTAAACTTTTAAAACCCGATAATTATTTTAGCTATAAATACTATAAACCAAAAATAACTTAATAACGAGATAAACAAAAGCCGCGCAAATGCGCGGCTTTAGGAAGTACAGTTCTACCTCAGATTAAGAACCTGAACCTGAACCAGAACCAGATACTGGTACAGTATCAACTTCACACACTACTGGGATATCAAATGTAGCTGCAGTTGTGTTTGCCGCTACTGGAGTAGATGTCCACACATTAGTGTTGTAGTTAAGGTAACTAGCAGAGTAAGTGCCACCTTGCTCTAAGTTCAGGTTGAAAGTACCTTTCGAGTAAATAGTTTGCTTGAAGTTGCCATCTTTAAACAATCTGACTAGCGCAGGTGTTGCAACCGGTGGAGTACCGACTTCAAAATCTCCGGTATTGCTACACACTAGCTGTGTTGTTATTTTTTTAGTTACAATTGTTGGCGGAGCAATTGTAAGTGTTAGATCTTTATCATTTAAGTCACAGATATTGCTTACAGATAATGCCGATGCAGTGCTATCAGTGTCAGTTGACAAGCCATCTAAAACGTTAACACCATTGCGCAATACTTTAACTTTAACCGGGAAACCTGGAGGGTTGTTAAACGTTGCTGATCCATAATTACCGTTACGGCTAGTGAAAGATCTTCTATAGCCATTAATTTCAAGTAAAATAGTTGTTTCAGCTATATTAGCGTCACCATTTCTATCTAAAATATCAAATTTTACACTTGAACATTTATTGTTGTTGAAGTAATCAAGGTTCCAGTAAGATAGGTGATTTACATCTACTGATACATCAAATGTTGATGCATTACCGCTATCAGTTACTTCACCGTAGCTTTCGAATCCCCATTTACCAGCTTCTTCATCGTAACTCCAAACTGGGAAGATATCACCAACCGCAATTTTACGAGCTACAGGAGCTGCAACAGTACATACACCATTTTTGAAGCCATTCGCTTCGGCGTATGCTTTGATATCAGTAGTACCGGCAGGTAAAGTTACAGGACAAGGGTTTGAAGTCTTTTTGTCGACCTGCATTGCAACAGTGATTGAATTGCCTGCACCAAAAGATTTCACTTTATTACCAGCATCATCAACTAGCTCGATAGCAACAAAGCCACCTGAAGTAAATGAACCTTGCACTTGATCAGTACTGTTAGGATCAGAAGCTACAGATAGAGCTAAACCACCAGGGAACGCATCTAATGACGACGAGGTTGCAGCTGCAGCTTCGCCTTCTTCATCATTACGTGTTGCTTCATTCGCAAAGTAGGCAACAGTCATTTTTGGAACTGTCGTTAACGCTGCACCTTCTTTATCTAAAAATTGCGTGCCGCTTTTGATTTTAACGGTTGAACCACCAACAGCAACACCTGCTTTGTTAATTGCTTGTGGTAATGTAATCTCTGTTTTATCGCCAGAAATTGATAACCCTGATGCTGGGTCATACGACACATCTGTATTTTCGCCAGCAGGAACAAGCTCAGCTAATGTTTTCGTGTCAGCAACAATCGCTACATCAGAACCTGCTAGTGTACGTGGTGTTAAACGAATTTCTTGTGCTACAACGTTATCAGTTGTTGATAACGTTAAAGTACCAGAGTTGTTCAAATACCCAGCAGCAGAAATAACATAGTCATAGCTAACACCATCAGCAGGAATAGAGTCTACTGTGTATGCAAACGAACTAGCTGTTGATGATTTGTCGGTATCAGCTAAAGCGTTGCCTGCAGCTGTTAAAAGGCCGTCTTCAGAAGAAGTAAAGCTAATCGTTGCTGTAACCGTATCAGCTAAAGCAGCACCCTTTACATCTACGATATTAACAGTAACTGAACCTGCTTGAGCTTCAATTGCTACTGGTGGTACAGCAACATCAACGGTTGGTTCAGGTGGAACTGGTGGCTTTACATAATCATTGTTGTCGTTATCGCTAAAACAGCCACTTAAAGTTGCTGTCAGACCAAGTGCAAGAGCTAGCTTGGTGAGCTTGAATTTATTATTTCCCATAATCGTTACCTTTCTTTCCTTTCTCTTTAAAGTAAACAGACTTAATTGCAGTTCTATAAATGTACCGAAGCGCGCACCAGGTCAGGCTTGCACCTATAATACAATAATTTGTTCATCAAGGATAAGCGCACATTATATATACGTCAAGTGAACATTATATATACTTTTATTAATTAAATAAGAAAATTGTTACCCTGTTATGTAATAAATCTCTTATTTAATTTTTACGGATTTAGCGCAGCTTCGTTATTAGCTTACTATGCTAAAGTAGTAGGCTGCGGTTGTAAATGTAAATAGTTGCATTTTAGGCAGTTAAACGTTGTTTTTTTCGGCTGAATTTTAATGTGAGTCAACTTCATAGCTGCGAAAAACTATCCACGTAATCGCTAAGTTTATCTAAATCAACCGCTTTGAGTCCATCATTTGAGCGTGCAACTAAACCTCTTTCCACCAGTTCCGATACTACGCGGCGATAGGCTCGCTCTGTGGTGGCAAAACGCTCAGCTTCAGCATTTACCGTTGGGTATGCGCGCAGCAGGGTTGGGTTATTATTTTCGGCACGTAATAAGCAGTCTTTGGCGATATTGTAACCCAATGGTAACAATAGTTTATCTAAATTAATTTTTTGGTTTTCTTGAAACTTAGCGGCAATAGTTTGTGCTGTGTATAAACTCAGCTCTGGCTTTTCAAGTAACAGGGCACGCCAGTGCTTTAGTTCTATTAGGTTGTAGCTAACGTCACTGAAGCAGGTAACTGTATAAATGCAGGGGTTATTGTTTAGCGCTTCAATTTCGCCAATTAAGGTGTTGTTGCAATCAAGTTGGCCCAGCAGTAAGCGGCGGCCATTACCGACATCATAACTAAACGATACGGTGCCGCTTCTGACTAACACTAATTTTGTAAGAGGTTGATCTTGGTGGATCAGTACTTCTTTTTTAGATTGTTGATAACGGCTGCCAGCAAAGGTTAGTAGCTGGTCGACGAGATAACTAGAAAAATGATATTGAAACATCAACAATGCCCTTCGGACAATTGTCCTATTTATTACATCTTAATGACGTTAGCATTAAGATTCTAAGAATTTACGCTAACTTACTAGCTTAGTTAACTCGGTTAATTAAGCTTAATACCTGATATCCCGTGTAATGATTATTAAAGTGTGCTTTTAGCAGCTTTGGGTTTTTAGTAAGTTAGCCTTTTTATACTATTGCTATATTGTGGAATAACTTTGCCTAAACTACAACATTTGCAATGCTAACCTAAAGTACCGGAGAGAACAAATGAGTTGGGAATATTTGGGGTATTTTGCCTCAGCTTTACTTATTGCCTCTTTAACTATGAGTGATGTGAGCAAACTTCGTTGGTTTAATCTTGCCGGTTGTATTGCTTTCACTGCTTACGGTATTGCGATTGCTGCATGGCCTGTGGCTATCACCAATGGTTTGCTAACCTTCGTAAATATTTATCATTTAATTAAGCTCAAACGTCAACAACAAAAACCACAATAATAGCGTGGTTTATTGCGCCTTACTCTGTGTATCAATTTGTGCTTTTTGGTAGCGTAATTCACCGCCAATCCATGTTTGATTTACGACAATGGTAAAAATTTCTTGTACTGGCACTTTAAAATAGTCTTTGTTGATTAAAATAAAGTCAGCCCACTTTCCTTGCTCTAAACTACCTAATTTAAATTCTTGATGTGCGGCATACGCAGCACCTAACGTGAATGCTCTGAGTGCATCTTCTCTGCTCAGTGCTTCAGTGACTCGCCAGCCATTAGCGGGTAATTGATTGTGATCTTGGCGAGTAATTGCTGAATACAAACCGTCAAAGGGGTTGGCCAGTTCAACTGGATAATCTGAGCCTGCAGCTACTACTGAGCCTTGCTTTAAAAACGTTTGCCAAGCATATGCACCTTGTAATTGTGTATCGCTAAGGCGCTGCTCTGCCATATGCATATCAGAAGTTGCATGCACCGGTTGCATTGATGGAATGATTTTAAGTGCTTTGAAGCGAGGAATATCTGCTGGATCAACTATCTGTGCGTGCTCTATACGGTTACGTAGTAAAATCCCGCCGGTTTTTTTAAATACATT
Source organism: Pseudoalteromonas sp. SG41-5 (assembly GCF_014164495.1). Classification (NCBI taxonomy): domain Bacteria; kingdom Pseudomonadati; phylum Pseudomonadota; class Gammaproteobacteria; order Alteromonadales; family Pseudoalteromonadaceae; genus Pseudoalteromonas; species Pseudoalteromonas sp. SG41-5. The sequence continues at coordinate 76,256 of NZ_JACJFH010000002.1, forward strand.
TTGATAGGCATCTAACACAATATGATTTGCTTTATCACCGATGGCATGGGTATTGGCGCTAAAACCATGGTTAAAGCTCAATGTGTACAGCTGCTCTAGTTTTTGTTGAGTTTCGAGCATTAAACCTTGGTGATTCTTTCTATCTGCGTAATCGGCCTGTAGTGCGGCGCCACGGCTACCTAGCGCACCATCAGCATATATTTTTACACTACGAATAGACATGAAATCGTTAAGATCTTTATAGCGACCGGCTCTGAGCATATCTTCAAGGGACGGATCTGTTGCACTTAGCATTGCAACTATGCGCAGCGGTAAGGTGCCTTGTTCAGCTCTTTGCTTGTAAACTTGCCATGTTTGTTTATCAATCCCAGCATCGTGGGTTGAGGTTATACCTAAGCTGAGCAGATGTTGGCCAGCTTGATTTAAGGCATTATTTACGTTTTGATCAGATGGCGTTGGAATATGTGCAGTAATTAAACTTTCGGCTTTATCGACAAAAATACCGCTAGGCTGACCTGCTTGGTTGCGAATAATTTCACCACCTGCTGGTGACTGTACTGTGGGTGTTAATTTGGCTAACTCCATCGCTTTGCTATTAACCCAAATCGCGTGGCTATCGACACGAGAAAGCACCACCGGAACATCTTTGACAACTTTATCTAAGTCAGCAGCAGTAGGAAATTGCTTATTAGGCCACAGTTCTTGATTCCAACCGCGGCCAATAATCCAGCCCTGGTTATTTTTAGCAAATACAGCAAGTTTTTTTTGTATTTCTGCAATCGACATACTGCCACGTAAATCGAGTTGCGCTAAATTATTACCAAGTCCTATCACATGACCGTGGGCGTCAATTAAACCAGGTAATAAGGTTTGTTGCTCGGCATCAAATACTGCAGCATTAGGGAAACTCGCTTTTAGTTTATCGTCTCCTACTTTTACTACTTTGCCATCTTTAATAACCAGTGTAGAAAATTGCTGTAATTGGCCACTGTAAGTTGGAGTGTAACCGTTAGCATTGTAGATCACCGTGGTATCAGCTAGCACAGGTAAAGATAAAGTGATTAAACAGGCGAGTAAGCATTTCATTGTTAGAATTCTTTTTCTGCTTTTGTTAGTTAAACAGTAACAGAGAATACTGAGTCTGCAAATTAAATATAATAAATTATTTATCGTTGTGCATTTCAACTATGCTGATGAATTAGCTATTCATTTATTTGCATATAGAGTAAATTCAGACAGTGATAATCTACCATCTTTATCGCTGTCATAGTTTTTAAAACGAGACCACAGGGCAGGATCTTTTGCTGACTCTGAACGCGTGATAAGACCGTCTTTATCGCGGTCTAAGTTTTTGAATTGTTCTGCTATATTATCAGTTGTTGCAAAACTGCAACAGCTACTGACAAATAACAAACTTAGTCCCAGTTGTGTACAAAATTTCATTGGGGAAACTCGTTAATCTAGATTATTAGTTAAAAAACGCTTAAATTCAGATAGGGAAATTTTATTGTCTTGGTTTTTGTCCCAACGTTTAAAGTTACTCAACAATTGTGGTTGTGGTTCAAGCTCATTATGCGTTAAATAGCCATCTTTATTGCTATCTAAATGATCAAAACGTTGTTTTACATCCAGTGCCATTGCGCTAAAACTGGTGGCTAGCGACACACTTAATATTATTAATATGCTTTTCATTATTTACATCCTACCAACAAAAAGAATAAAGCATTTGCCATAATTTAAATCCCAACATTAAATCCGTTTACACATTCCCTCCGGGATTATGGCAAATACTTTAAAGCCTTTTAAAATTTAAACTTTGCGAACTCTTGCTCAGATAACTGCTCGTCGTTATTATCATCAAGATCAGTAAACTGCTTTAATAGCGTGTTGTTTTGCTTGGCTTCAAGCAATGAAATTTGTCCGTCAGAGTCGGTATCTAATTGCGCAAACTTAACGTTTAATTGTGATGCTAAAACAGTGGCGCTAATGACTAAAAACATCAGTGAAAAAGCGGCGATAAGTTGTTTCATAGCAGTGTTTCCTTTGGGAAAATTATTGCAAAAATTGTTTAAACTCAGCAAATGAAATTTGACCATTTTGATCTTTGTCAATTTGCTCAAAACTTTCGTGTAATACCGCATCTTCAGATGCTTCTGCTTCACTCAATGTGCCATTACTGTCTTTATCAAGTTCTGCGAAGGTGGCCTCGACATCAATGGCAAAGCTGTTAAAGCTAAGCAGTAGGCTGATGCATAAGCACAGCGGTGTTAATATTTTCATATTATTTCCTTATAAACAGTCGTTGATACGGATGTTACAAGAACGATGCCAATTTTTTTATTGTAAAAATATCAGTGACTTAATGTTTTGGCATGATAATAAGTGGGAAAAAATGACTGGGCAGTGTGTCTTTTTTGCAACAACTTTTAACGGGTATTGATTAAGTTTTTAAAAAACAGTTGGTTAAGTTGTTTCAATTTAGCGTCAGTCGCTTTATATAGCGCTACACAGTTCGCCTTATTCATTATTCTTATTGATTCAGCTAGTGTATAAGTAACACCTTCCATAATCAGACATTTAACTAAAGGAGTAGCGATAATGGCCTCATTCGCTAAAAAGTACAGTGCATTACTTAGTTGGCGACCCAATTTAATAGGCCAGTTTTTGTTTAGTACTTTGTTATCGCTGCTGCCATTATCACTGGTAGTGATTGTATTTTTAAATGCGCTGAATAAACAGCTAGCAGTAACTCAACAAATCGTCAGTGAAAATTATCAAATTACCAAGTCATTTAATAATCTTAAGCAAGACCTCAATAGCTTAGAGCGTGCAACGCGACAAAACTGGGTGCTGAAAAGCGAATCACTCGATGAATTGATTGTTGATAAGTGGCAATCATCACTACAAAGCATTGATGAACTAACTTTTATAAGTTCTACGGGGGAGTATATTAAGCAATGGCAGCAACTCGCACAGGTATTGCAATTAGCGCATACTCAACTCGTTACTGAAGGACAACAAGATGCGCAATTGTTTATTCCTGTGAGTGAATTTATTGCGCGTCAAACGGTGTGGCTAAGAGATCAAAATGAGCTGCAAATAACTAAAAATCAGCAACAGTTAAAAGCTTTGCAAAGCTCATTTATCAATTGGTTAATAGCACTTATCCCATTAACTTTACTAGTAGGTGGTGGTTTTTTATGGCGTATAAGTGGTCGCTTAAAAGGATTAACGTCGGTTATTGATAAGCTTGGGCAAGGTCATTGGCAACAAAAAATAGCTGTACAAGGCTCTGCTGAGTTGGTTGAACTAGGAAATAAATTACAATGGGTGCAAGAGCAGTTGCATCAATTAGAGCAACAAAAAGATACTTTTTTACGCCATGTTACCCATGAATTGAAAACTCCATTAGCGTCAATGGTTGAGGGCACTGACTTACTTGCCGATGAAATCGTTGGGCCAATTAACAAAGAGCAGCAAGCGGTGTTGGCGTTAATTACTCAGAGCATGGTGCGTTTGCGCGCTATGATCGATAGTTTACTTAGTTACAATGCGATTCGCAGCAGCAAAGAAGACTTAAGTGAGCTGGAATTCTCGCAATTAATAACCAAGATAAACAGCCATTTTGAACATCGTTTAGTGGCGCGTAAGCAAAGCTTATGTTGGCATTGTGAGTTACCCGAGCAACCACTGGAAATTGCTGCAGAGCTTGTTGAAATGATCTTAATTCAGTTGATCTCTAATGGCTTAAAGTTTTCACCAGCAGGACAGGCGGTCAATATTGCTCTGTCATTAGCTGGTCGTACTTTGACTATGAGTGTGAGCGATCAAGGCACCGGTATTAAAGAGCAAGAGAAATCACATATATTCAGTGCCTTTTATCAAGGTAAGAATGCTAAAGATGTAACCGCTCAAGGTAGTGGCTTAGGGCTTACCATTGTAAAAGAGTCTGTTGAGCAATTGATGGGTACTTTACACGTTGAGCATAATGAACCACAAGGCTGTCGTTTTATAATTCAAATCCCAATCATCCCTCCAACCAATAAAAACCAAGGAGTTAATTAGCATGGGCGTGCGTTTAAATGCCATTTTAGTGGTTTGCATTACAACCTTAGGGCTCGCAGGGTGTGAGTTAACTGAGCAGCCAGTAAATAAAAGCAACCCTGAAGCTGAACAACCGGGTAAGGTGACTACACCACAAGGGGATAGTTTACCGAATCCGAAACCTAGGCCGAAAACCGATCCTATGTATGCACCTGCCGAAACGGTTATTGGTTGGCATGCAAAGTCGTGCGGTGGTTTTCAAGTGGCAGCGAGTAAAACGGTTTATATTGGTGCTAAAGAGCTTCAGAATTATTTTGATTTTAGTTGTAAAAATAATGTATTAGCACCGGAAAAAGTATTAACGCAGCTGCTAAAACTGGATCAAGCTTATTATTGGCCAGATGATATAAAACAGTATTTATGGCTGCAAAAACAACAAATAAAACAGCAGATCAACGCTAAAGAACAGCAGCAAGCGCTGAATAATAAAATGCAAGAAACCCTGTCATCACTGGCAGCCATCGAGCAGCAACTATTACTACGCGAAGAAACTAAGGAGCAGTAATTATGTCAACAGAGCAAAACCAAGGCGCGCGAATTTTACTGGTCGATGATGATGCAAGTTTATTAAAACTATTGGCTATTCGCATAGAATCTAAAGGCTATCAAGTGACTACCTGCGAAAGCGGTATCGCTGCGCTACAGTTATTAAAAAATAATGTGTTTGATGCTGTGGTTACAGACTTACGCATGGATGAAATGGATGGTATGGCATTACACCGTCAGTTACAAAATCGCTACCCAGCGCTGCCAGTGTTGATGATGACAGCTCATGGGTCTATTCCTGATGCTGTTGAAGCGACGAAGCAAGGTATTTTTGCCTTTATTACTAAACCGGTAGATAAAGATGAGTTATTTGATAGTTTAGCAAAAGCGATTGAAATTCATGGTCTCAGTGCCGATGAAAGTGCATCAAACAGCAATATCGTGACCCGCAGTGGTGCTATGCTGCATTTACTTGAGCAAGTTAAATTACTAGGTCCGACTCAGGTCAATGTGCTGATCTCGGGGGCCAGTGGTACAGGTAAAGAGTTACTAGCTAATGCTATTCATCAACATAGCCATGTTAGTGAAGGTCCGTTTGTCGCAATAAACTGTGGTGCGGTACCGGGTGAATTACTCGAATCAGAACTATTCGGTCACAAAAAAGGGGCTTTTACGGGCGCGATTAAAGACCACCAAGGGTTATTTCAGCAAGCGCAAGGCGGTACTTTATTTTTAGATGAAATCGGAGATATGCCACTTAATTTACAAGTTAAGTTACTGCGCGTATTACAAGAAAAAACTATTCGCCCTGTGGGCTTTGAAGAAGAAATTCCAATTGATGTGCGGATTGTATCAGCAACTCATAAAAACTTGCCTGATGCGATTGCTAATCAGCAATTTCGCGAAGATTTATACTATCGCTTAAATGTTGTGAATCTTAAATTGCCACCACTGTGTGAGCGCAGAGAAGACGTTAGTTTATTAGCGCAGTATTTTAGCGCTACCATTGCTAAACGTATGGATCAAAAAGAAAAGCGTTTCGCCAATGATGCAATGCATGCATTAGTACGTCACGATTGGCCGGGTAATATTCGCCAGTTACAAAATGTAGTAGAGCAGGTTGTCGCACTTACCCCAGGTGAAGTAATATCAGCACAGCTGGTTGAAAGTGCGCTTAATAGTAATACCAACAATGTTGAGCCGCTTTCACTTAACGATGCTAAAAAAGAATTTGAGCGTGATTATGTGATTAATGCTTTAAAGATGGCTGGCGGTAACGTGGCTGAAGGGGCAAAACTAGCTAAGCGAAATCGCTCAGATTTTTATAAATTGATTAAAAAACACAACATTGACGTTGATACTATTTGTTAGGAGAGAAAATGCAGTTATTTATGGTGTATTTAGGTGGGCGTATTCAGGGCTGCCATATTGAAATGCATGATGTTCGTTTTGTTGTTGGGGAATCGATAGAACAAACTTACTCAAAATTAAAAGCGCAGTGGGTCGGTGATAAAAGTAGCGTGCACATGGACAGCTATATGGCGGTAAATCACATTGATGGCTTTGCAGTAACCGTGGTTGATGAACCCTTGGCCCAATCGCAGCAGTTATACTTTGTAAATTTAGGAGCGTATCGTGCTGATAGGTTAGCTGAGCAGCATGACTTTGCGTTATATGTAGCTAGTAGTAGCGACGAAGCTAAACAAAGAGCAAAAGAGGATTTACTAGCAGGTTTAAGTCATATTCATAAAGATGACTTACATGATGTAGATGATTGCTTTGCAATTGACTTGCTCGACAGTCAATTACATATCAAGCTAACCCCGAGCGAGCAATCTCAAGCGATTAAGCCCGATTGGTTTGGTTACCATATATTATAAATAATCAAGAGAGTGTGTGGTACAAGCGTTAGCCGTTATCACTTTGTTCTGCACGCTCTTTGTCTTCACTGTTACTGGCAATTTTAAAAGCGATAATCACTAAGCCAAACATAGCAAAAGGTAACGCAGCAAGCATATACTCGGTAACATTGCTATCTTGGAAGCTGGCTTGTAGTAAAAAATGCCCAGCAATACACAGTAAAATAACAATCAGTAAGATCGGTAATAAAATAAGTTCTTTTTTAGCAGAATGAGTTTTCATTATTAGGCAGTACTTTTACAAGGTGCGCCATTGTAATGAGCAAACCACTTTTAGGTCAAACAACTAGGCTGATAAATTACTTTTGATTGCGTTATGTCATGTTTTTCAGTATCAGAGTTAGGTTCGCTACTGTTTAACTCATCACTATCTTCATAGCTGTATAAATCAAAAATAAAATCAATTTCTTCACGTTTCAGTATCGCTTGCATATTGCCTCCTATCTTATCAACTTAGTTAAGTAGTAAGCATATGTCTGCGCGACTGAATTGTAAGTGAACATTAACCGTACAAAATGTGTATAAATGTAATCCTTAATTATTATTAATAGGCAGTCGAACGGTAAAAGTCACACCATCAGCTTGTTGATTATTAGCCGCGCTAACTGTGCCTTTATGGTATTCACACACTAAACGTACTATATAAAGCCCTAAACCCAAGTGTGGTTGCTGCTGCAGTTGTTGACTACGTACCGACACCATTGAATCAAAAATATGCTCTGTTAATCCCTCGGGTAAAAGTGGACCTAGATTACTGACACATAACAGGGCTTCATTATCATGTTGATCAAGGCTGACACTTATAGCGCTATCTTCAACACTAAACTCTAAGGCATTATTGATTAGTTTATCTAGCAACTGAGCAATAAACTCAGGCGCGCCGTTAAGTAGTAATGGTTGCGGACAAATATTCAGGCTAAATTGCTGCTGTGCATAGGTTAGCTGGTAGCCTTGCATACAACCATTGATCACATTTCGCAAATCAAACGGTTCAGCTTCAGCGCTTTGAATACTTTGCTCAAGGCGAGTTGCTTCGCTCATGGTGGTGATTATTTTACCTAAACGCTCGACTCCTTCACTGGCACGATCAAGGTATTTTTGGCTCAGCTCACTTTGTGGCTGCATTTGTAAGTTTTCAAGGGAACTACGTACGACCGCAACGGGTGTTCTGAGTTCGTGAGATAATCGCGACGACATGGTTTCTAAATAGTTAGTGTAACCACCTAAGCGACTTACAATATTTGCAAAACTGCGAGATAAATCGCCAATTTCATCGTTTGAATCGCTGTAATTAATAGTGCCAGTTACTCGCCCTTGAGCATCAATGGCTTGCTCTGCGGTATCTCTTAAGCGACGAATACGACTGGAGATCCTTGATGCAAAAAAGAATAACGTTACTGTGCCTATTAGCATCACTGCTAAAATCACATTAAATAGTTTCTCTAACGATTTGTTGCGTAATGTGCGAACACCATTGGTAGTCTCTTCGGCCACTACAGCACCAATGACCTTATCTTGGATCCAAATAGGATATGCGGCTGATAAAATAACCGCTTTGTTATCTGGAGTGAGTCGCCAAGACGATGCTGGTGTGCCACTGAGTGCTTTACCTATATGTGTGCCTTGCATCGCTGCGACATCGTGCAAGGTATCTAAAAATTCATTTTCAGGGCGGGTAAGTACTTTATAGTAAAGTGGATGTAAGTAGTTTTTCTCAAATCGTTGCCACCAGGTTTTTGCTGGCTGGTCATTAAGTCCATCAGCCCAAACGCCGTCGGCATGATGAATTGATCCCGACTGCGCTAACACGCGGTGATGATTATCAACCACCCAAATTCGGCTGCCGCTGTGACCCATACCTTTTAATATACGATTTATTTCAGGGGAGGGCACCAGCACTGAGCCAATATCATTGGGGTTTTGTAAGTTTGAAGTCGACATAGTCTGTGGCTCAGGCTTGCCTTGATCCCAATCTTCAATTGCAAAGCCGAGCTTATTGCCAAGCATCGTTAGCGGAAACCGCAACTCTATGTTATAGCCAGTCTCTGTACTGACAAAATAGCCTTGAATTTTTGTTATTGGGGTTTTGCTTTGTGCGTCAAATGCGTTGATCCAGCCATCTTGGCGAGCGGCAACAATATAGTGCTTAAATTCTCCTTGTGGGGTTTTTAACATGATCTGTAAGTGATCATTACGGGTTAAACTTAGGGTGTTTTTAGCGCGATAAACCACCGAGTCATCGGTAACTTTAAATACTGCATATAAAAAGTTTTCATATTTACCAACCATATGCTCAAACGATAAGTCCTCAAGCTGATGGTCTGGTTTATTAGTTTGTAAATAGCGCTCGTCGTAATGCCAAAAAAGACTTTGATAAGGCTGCCAGTCCGACAGTTTGCCATCAAGTTGAATGGGGTTACTAAGGTTATAGGCGTAGAGATCACGGCCTTTTATAACCTGATCTAAAAAATTGGTTTGCGAGTCAAATAATGCTGGGCGCTCATGCAGGGCCGTGGCGAGTGCTCGGGTAGTGCCGACTAAGGTTTTTTCTTGACCTTGGCGCAGAAATTTTTCCATTTCCCACACGTATTCATAGCCAAGCCAAGGCAGTAAAAATAAAAAACACGACAGCAATATAAATTTACTGCGCAAACCAAAGCGCAGCATTACACTTGCTCCCAGCGATAACCCATACCGTACACGGTATCTATACAATCAAAGTCAGTATCTAAAGCGATAAATTTTTTGCGAATACGTTTAACATGAGAAGTGATAGTGCTGTCATCAACGTAAATCTTTGCATCACTCATTAGTTCGTTACGGCTTTTTACATGCCCAGGGCGCTGTGCCAGTGAATGCAGCATCCAAAATTCAGTTACGGTTAAATCGACTATTTGCTGCTGCCAAAATACTTGCATGCGTTTAGTATCAAGCGTGAGCGGGCCGCGATTGAGTAAAGCATTTTGATCAGCGGGTTGCTCGAGTGCTTCCATACGTCGAAACAGTGCACCAATACGAGCCGCCAAATGCGCCATGCTGATATCTTTAGTGAGATAGTCATCAGCGCCCATGCGTAGGCCACACACTGTATCTATTTCGCTGTCGCGGGCGGTTAAAAAAATAATCGGCAAGGTTTTAGAAAGCGAACGCAGAGTTTGGCATAGTAAGAAACCGCCATCAATTTCATGACCTAAACCAATATCGACAATCGCTAAGTCTGGTAGTGCGTCATTAAAAGCATGCTCTGCACTTTGACGGTTGCTATAGCCGCTGACCAGATAACCCTGCGCGCTGAGCATTTCCATGTAATTTTCGCGGATCGCGGGTTCGTCTTCAATAATTGCAATCTTCTTCATTTACAGCACCTTCTTATATTCTAGTTGCACTATACCTAATTTTTTTGCTTTCGCACTGGCGAAAAAGCAATTGCCTTTTTTTTGCCACAATTGCTCAGCAGTTTGCCTTTTTTGCTCCCCTTTGTTGCCACTTGAGCTTGCTTTAATGGCGTTATACCAAATCGGGCAGCTACCAACCCATGAGTTGCCAACTATTAAGTAATTAAGCAAAAAAGGATTACACCATGAAAAAAATGATTATCGCTTGCACTGTCGCTACTATTTTTGCAGCACCTAACTTAGCCCACGCTGACACAGTTGCAGTTAAAGCAAAAGAAACTCATAAAGAAACGGTGATAGGTTTAAGTACGGGGGCAATTGTTGGCGGTATTGTTGGCGGCCCAATTGGTGCCTTTGTTGGTGCATTTGCCGGAGGCTTGATTGGCGAGCAAGAAGTGGCAGAAGATAAAATTGCCGAGCAACAACGAGCTTTAGTTGTGCTGCAAGATAAAACCGATGATTACCAGCATGTACTTGCTCAAAATGCGCAAATGAGTGAGCAGCTCGATAAGCTTGAGAGTAATAACGAACGCCTTGCATTAGCCAAAATGCACAACCTAATGGCAATGACCATTCAATTTAAAACCGGTTCAAGTGAGATTGCCCCGCACTTTGCCAGCCAACTTGATCAACTAGTGAATTTACTACAAAGCCAGCCAGACTTGCAGCTGGATTTAAATGGCTTTGCCGATCAACGTGGTGATGAGCTCGCTAACTTAGCGCTTTCAAAACAGCGAGTCGCAAATGTACAAAGCTACTTAATAAAGCAAGGTATTAGCCATACCCGCTTAACGACTACCGCATTTGGTGAGCAACAAACTGTGGCAGATAGCGATAATTATGAAGAAAACATGTTTGACCGCCGTGTAACGTTAACAACTCGTCCAAGCACGCAGCCGTATAACCAAACCGCGAGTAACTAATCGCCATTTTGCCAAGTAGCCGCCAAGGGAGTGATTTTTATGTTGAGTAAACCAAGCAAAGTGCTGACCCGTAGCCATTTATGGTTACGGGGAAGCCTTTTTACCTTCATCGCGTTTGTTAGCTGTGCGAGTAACGCCAGCACATCGCCAGAACTAACTATGTTCGACAGCAATGGTGCAAAGGCAGCGCCTGGCGTAATCTTAAAAAGTGATGCCACCATGACAGTCACCGGATTGATAAACCATGTCGTGGTAACTCAACATTATCGCAATGAAAACCCGTTTGCTGTTAATGCACGCTATGTCTTTCCGCTGCCCGATGAAAGTGCGGTTCATGCCATGACTATGCACATTGGTGAGCGAGTGATCAAAGGTGAAATTGATAAAAAAGCACAAGCCGAGCTGCGTTTTCAACAGGCGCAACAAGCGGGTAAACAAGCCGCTTTAGTGCGCCAGCAGCGTGCAAACATGTTTGTCACTAATGTGGCAAACATCGGCCCCGGCGAAGAAGTACAAATAGAGCTGCAATATCAAGAAGTGATTGATTATCGCAGTGGTACATTTGCACTACGATTTCCAACCACGATAACGCCGCGTTACCATCCGATTAATGGGGTATTAAATGAAACAGCAGAGGATATGATTGACTCGCAGAGTAATGAGTTATCATCAGCGAGTATTGCTGCCACGGGGTGGATAGCACCGATTTACATGGCCACTAAAAATGCAGGCGCGGTTCAAGGCGAGTTTAAGCTAACGGTTAATATTGATGTTGGCCTAGAGCTGGTGGATATTCAGTCTAAATATCATCGTATTAATACCGAAAATCTGGCATTTGGTCAGTATCAAGTTACTTTAAATGAACAACGTGCCGTGAATCGTGATTTTTTACTGGAGTTTAAACCGCTGCAAAAAGAGCAAGCGCAAGCCGCATTTTTTACTGAGCAGCTCAGTAATGGTGAGCGTTATGGATTATTAATGTTGCTGCCGCCGGATGATCATTTTACGCAGACTCAGCGTCTAGCAAGAGAAATGATTTTTGTAGTCGACACTTCCGGCTCTATGCACGGACAGTCAATGGAGCAAGCCAAAAGTGCACTTCATTATGCGTTATCGTTACTTGATAGTAACGACAGCTTTAATATTGTCGGCTTTGACGATCAAATTATGCCTATGAGCGATAAACCTGTGCCGGCTAATGATTTTAATTTACGCCGTGCTGAGCGCTTTGTATATAATTTACAAGCTGATGGCGGCACTGATATTAAAGGGGCATTAGATGGTGTACTAGATGCTCGTGAGCATCTAGGGTATGTGCGTCAAGTGGTATTTTTAACCGATGGCAGTGTCAGTAATGAAGATGCATTGTTTAAACATATTAGTGCGCAACTAGGTGATAGTCGTTTGTTTACGATTGGTATCGGTAGTGCGCCTAATAGTTACTTTATGCGTCGAGCTGCAGATGTTGGGCGCGGAACGTTTACTTATATTGGCAGCAGTAGTGACGTGCAACCAAAAATGCAGCAACTATTTGATAAGTTAGCTCATCCTGCAATTACTCAACTTGCGCTTAGCAGTGATTTGGCAAATCAAGCTCTTGAATATTGGCCATCGCCGTTACCCGACCTGTATTTTTCAGAGCCGGTGATGGTTGCTATAAAGCTTGATAATAATGCCGGCGTTACTTTAGCGGGGCAAACGGCGCAAGGACCGTTGTCGATAAAGTTAAATACACAACAAGGGCGACCGGCTCATGGAATTGCAAGGTTGTGGGCACGGCAAAAAATTAAATCATTATTACTTTATAACGAGCAAGAGCAGGTTAAAGCACAGGTTGAGAGTCTAGCGCTTGAACATCAATTACTTAGTCCGTTTACCGCCTTTGTAGCGATTGAACAGACACCATCGAGCACTGTTGCTGAGCAGAATGTGCAAGTGGTTAATCAACGACCTCAGGGTCTAGCAATGAGTTTGCCACAAACTGATGGGCAAAGCAGACTACATATTTTACTCGGTTGCATGCTGTTGGCTGGATTTGCAGTGTTGAGACTGAAAAAATGAAAGCAGTGATTGGCGCTATATTGTTGATTGTTGGCTTGGCGTTGCTTGGTCATGGTAGTTATATGCAAGCTAAAGCGTGGCTGGCACAACACCTTATAGAGCAGGCTTGGCAAGTGGCACTGACAACGCCAGAGCAACAAGTTAAACCCTGGTTCTATGCTGATAGTTATGTAACTGCACAACTGAATTGGCCAAGCCAAAAGCAAACCTTAACAATATTAGCAGGAGCCAGTGGCCGTAACTTAGCGTTTGCTCCGAGTCACTTTTTAGCTAGTGCAGAGCTAGGCTCTGAGCAAGCAGGCGTGTTAATTGCTGGACATAATGACACTCACTTTGCTTTCTTACAAAAAGTGAATGTGGGTGAGCAATTTAGCTTACAAACGCAAAATGGCCAAATTGATCGCTATCGAGTGCGTGGGATTGCGGTTATTCATCAGTCCCAGTACGATTTTTTAGCGCATAAAGGCTTGTATTTATTAACCTGTTATCCGTTTGACTCTTTAGCCTCCGGGACTGAATTACGATTATTAGTCTCTGCCGATAAATTGCCATCACCTGCATCGGTGTTATCTATGTCTACTACCAATTCTTGATGACGCTGACTTATCATTACACCTACAAATACCACGCCAATGCTGAGCCATTGGCTAAGAGAAAGCACTTCTCCCAAGATAATTGCTGATAATATTAGGGTGAAAATCGGTATTAAATTTGAATAGGCTGCGGCAGTGAGCACCGATACCTTACTAATTGCGTAATTATACAAACCATAGCCGCCTAAGGTGACGCAAGAACCTAAATATAAAATACTTAATAATGCGCCAAGGTCATGTTGATTTTCACTGGGTAAATCAATAAACAGTAGAAATGGCGCAAAGAACAGACTACCGCTAAAACCTTGCAGTGCAATTAAGGTTAATGGTGAGTAGCGAGCAACTAAATGTTTAACTGAAATAGTATAAAATGCAGCGCAGACCATTGCCATTAACTCCAAAAAGTTACCCAGCAATGGATTGGGAGCCTGTTCTGAGCTTGGCGACATTAAAGTTAATAAGATACTGCCGCCAATACAAAAAGTGAAACCAATCACAATGGCCTTACTAATATACTCTTTGAGCATAAAAAACGCTAAAAGTGCTACGATAATCGGTAAGCACGATACAATAACCCCCGCTTGAGAAGCTGAAGTATATTCCATCGCATGGCCTTCAAATAAAAAATACAAACAGGGCTCAGCCAGCGACATCCCCACCAGATATTTCCAGTCACCTTGATGATATTTAAAGCGAATAACGTAACGCCATAAGCACAATGCCATGACTAAGGTGGTTAACATGCGTAAAAAAATCACCAGTGCAGGGTCATAAATGGCGATCGCGTATTTCAGCGCGATAAAAGAACTACCCCATAAAAAGGTGGCGATTATTAAACATAAACTGGCTGGCATGAAGGTCGCTTTAAAGTGAATTAAAACACGATCCTAGCACGTCAGCACCGTGATTGAATATTTTTAACTTGTTCAAAAATCGATAACTGGTATAAATAAATCCTTCAATATTTTTGTGTAGTAAAAAGCATGCAAAGGGCACAGGTAATAGTGGTTAAGCTGGGAACGAGTGTACTCACTGGTGGAACCGATAAACTCGACAAAGCACACATGGTTGAATTAGTTCGCCAATGTTGTGAATTAAAAAAGCAAGGTCATCAAGTTGTGCTGGTATCAAGTGGCGCGGTGGCTGCTGGCCGAGAGCAACTATTAAAACCCTGCGGTCGTTCTTTGATTGATAAACAGATGCTTGCCGCGATTGGTCAAGGTCAGCTTATCCACATTTGGCAAAGCTTATTTGCTTTATATGGCGTGAATGTAGGGCAAATGCTACTGACTCGCGCTGACGTTGATGACCGAGAACGCTACCTCAATGCCCGCGATACTTTAACTGCATTATTAAGTTATGACGTGGTGCCAATCATTAATGAAAATGATGCGGTCGCAACTGCTGAAATTAAAGTCGGTGATAACGACAACCTCTCAGCACTGGTCGCTATATTAGCTAATGCCGACAAATTATTATTACTAACCGACCAAGAAGGTTTATTTACCAGTGATCCACGTACTGATGTTAATGCGCAATTAATTGACGAAGTGGCACATATTGATGATGAGTTACGCCAGCTTGCTGGTGGCAGTGGAACTAGTCTAGGCACGGGTGGTATGGCAACGAAATTGCAAGCCGCTGATATCGCTCGTCGAGCCGGGGTGGAAGTGATTATAGCCAAAGGTGCTGGTAAAAATGTGATCCTTAATTGTATGAGCGAACAGTTACCAGGCACACGCTTTGTAAAGCTAACAGCGCCAAGAGATGGCCGTAAAAAATGGCTGTTAGCTGGACCTAAAAGTAGTGGCCAAATAGTGATTGATGATGGCGCAGTAAATGCTTTACAGCAACAAGGCGCTAGTTTATTAGCCAAAGGCGTACGCGGTGTGCGCGGGCAGTTTGAACGTGGCGATTTGATTGATTTAGTCACCAGCGATCAACAATTAGTGGCCCGTGGGTTAGTACGTTTTAGTAAAGCTGAAACCGATACCATTAAAGGTTGTCATTCAAGTGAAATTACAAAGTTGCTAGCTTTTGATTGCGGTAGTGAAGTGATCCATCGAGATGATTTGGTGTTGTTTTAGATTATCAAACTACTACATTGTAAACATTAAAGTCATCCCTTGAGGATATAAATGAATAGTTTAATAATACAGCAAGACTCAAGCTTTTATTCTTTGATGCAGGCCTTTTCACTGCGGTATTGAGTTTTGCTTTATATTTTTAAAATAACGTGGATTGCTTTACCTTTTAGGAGATGGATTCACGTTCTTTGATGCTATTTTAGCTTTATATTCTGTGCTAAAATCTGTGCCCTTAAATTGTTGTAAACAGGGCCCAGTTGATGAAATTAGTTCGTTGGTTATTAGGTAGTTTGATCTTATTTTTTGATTTTGTTTTTACACCACGTAGTAAAAAACGTCCTGCGGGAGAGCAAGCTCAGCTTGATCAACTCACTGCACAATTTAAACTATATCAATTCAAAGCTTGCCCATTCTGCGTAAAAGTGCGCCGTGCAATTAAACGCGAAGGGTTAAAAGTTGAAACGCGCGACGCGAAAAGTAATGAACGGTATCGTCAAGAATTGCTCGAACAAGGCGGAAAAATAAAAGTACCGTGTCTACGTATCGAAAAAGATAACCAAGTCACTTGGTTATATGAATCAAACGATATCATTGCTTACTTAAATAAAGCTGCAGCTTAATATTCATTTTTCAAGCGCATTTGCTGTGTTAGCATTTAGCGCATATTTTATTGCCCATTGAAAGAGAACATAACCATGACAATTCGTACACGTGTTGCGCCGTCACCAACCGGTGACCCGCATCTTGGTACCGCTTATATCGCCTTATTTAATTACTGTTTTGCTAAGCAGCAAGGTGGCGAATTTGTACTTCGTATTGAAGACACAGACCAAGTACGTAGCACTTCAGAATCAGAACAAGCGATTATGGATAGTCTTCGTTGGTTAGGGCTTGAATGGGATCATGGTCCTGATGTCGGTGGTGAGTTTGGTCCTTATCGTCAATCAGAGCGTAGCGATTTATATAAAAAATATGCGCATCAGTTAGTTGATGATGGCAAAGCATTTTATTGTTTTGCAACTAGCGAAGAGCTGGACCAAATGCGTGAAGAGCAAATGGCTGAAGGCCTGCGTCCTAAATACGATGGCCGTGGTTTAAACCTTACGGATGACGAAATTAAAGCCAACTTAGCTGCCGGTAAGCCTTACGTTATACGTATGAATATTCCAAGCGAAGGTACCTTTAAATTTAACGATTACTTACGTGGTGAAATTGAGATCCCGTGGGAAAACGTTGATATGCAAGTGTTACTTAAAGCCGATGGTTTCCCAACTTACTTTTTAGCTAACGTGGTTGATGACCACCATATGGAAATTAGCCATATTTTCCGTGGTGAGGAGTGGATCAACTCTGCGCCTAAGCTGCTAAAATTATATGAAGATTTTGGTTGGCAAGCGCCGGTGCTTGGTCACTTACCACTATTACGTAATCCAGATAAGTCAAAGCTATCTAAGCGTAAAAATCCAACTTCTATTAATTACTATAAAGAAATGGGTTACTTACCTGAAGCGGTACTTAACTACCTTGGACGCATGGGCTGGTCAATGCCGGATGAGCGTGAAAAGTTCACGCTTGCTGAAATGATTGAACATTTTGATATGAAGCGTGTATCACTCGGTGGCCCAGTATTTGACGTTGATAAACTAAGCTGGTTAAACGGCATGTGGATCCGCGAAAACTTCAGCAACGAAGAGCTAATTCAGCGCTTTGTAGATTGGAAGTTTAATGGGGCAATGCTTGCTAAAGTATTACCAGAGGCGAAAGCCCGCATTAATACCCTATCAGATATGGTTGATTTAGCCGGTCATTTTGTCGGTGGCATTCCAACTTACGACCCTGCGTTACTGACCGCTGGTAAAGCCGATGAAGATGTAATTCGCCAAGCTTTACAGTTCTTTATCTGGGAGCTTGAGGGCTTACGAAGCTGGGAAAAATCAGCAATATTTGCTATAGCTAAAGCGGTGTCTACTTTCCATGAGCTGAAGATTAAAGACTTTTTAGAGCCGATATTTGTCGCTATTACTGGCAAAACGTCTTCAACATCAGTACTTGATGCAATGGAAATATTAGGCTCAGATCTATCGCGCGCACGTTTACGTGTAGCACTTGCGCATTTAGGTATCTCTAAAAAGCAAGCGAAGAATATTGAGCGTGCGTATCGCGAGTATCCTGCTGCATAGGTAAAGTAATCTAGCTAAGCTTGATGATCATTAAAAGCCGAACTTTATTAACGTGGAGTTCGGCTTTTTTGTGGAAAAATAATGGAGTATTGCCAACAAGCAAAGCTAGTGTGTGGACGATGAAATTATAACAGTTGGCTGTTCTCACGCAATTTGTTAGCTCAGCAGTGAAAAGTGGGGTATCGGTGGTTTATTTTTTCGAAAAAAAAGCCGTGTTTTAAATCAACACGGCTTTGTTGTTTTAATTTGCTTTGCCCTAGACTTTGAACTCATCTACAGACAAGCGTAACTCTTCGGCAAGTTTAGCGACCTCAGAGCTTGATATATTAGTCTGATTAGCTCCTTCAGCGGTTTGTTCAGCAATGGCTACGATAGACTCAAGGCGCTCGCTGATCTCTTGTGAGACTTGTTGTTGCTCTTGTGCTGCGGTCGATATTTCTTCACTCACATCATGTGCTAAAGCAACCGCTGAGGTGATTGAATCCAGTGCTGCGTTGGCTAGGTCTGATTGTTCAACACAAGAATCAGCTTGTTGCTTGCCTTTAGACATTGCAGTTACGGCTGCTTCAGCGCCTGTTTGCAATGATTCGATCATGGCTTGAATTTCTTGAGTCGAGGCTTGTGTTTTACTAGCCAATGAACGAACCTCATCAGCAACAACGGCAAAACCACGACCTTGTTCACCGGCACGTGCTGCTTCAATAGCTGCATTAAGTGCTAGTAAGTTAGTTTGATCCGCGATACCACGAATAACATCAAGAATACTACCAATCGAGGCGCTATCTTGATGAAGCTTATTAATGACTAGTGAGGCTGATTCAACTTCACGAGCTAGCTGCTCAATGGTCGATTTATTCTGGCTAGAAATACCCTTAACTCGTTCAGCTTCTTTATCGGCATTTTTGATTTCTTTAAGTGCCTGTTGTGCGCTATTACTCACCGTTTGTGAGGTACTGCTCATTTCTGTTGTCGCTGTTGCCGCTTGTTCTACCTGTGCTTGTTGATTACGAATTGCTTGGCTTGATTCACCGGTAATAGCAGACGTTTCTTCTGAGGCCGCAGCAAGTTGTGTGGAACGAGATATAATGCCTTTGATCAAGCTGCGTAAGCTGGCGATAAGTGTATTACAACTACGCGATAGCTCACCAAATTCATCTTTAGCCGTATCATCAAGACGTTGTGTCATATCGCCACTAGCAACAATATCAAGAATGCGGTTAACTTCTGCAAGTGGTTTAGTAATGCGATTAACTGTTATATAAGCCACTATTATAGCTAGTAAGGTAGCACTTATCATACCAACCCAAGTCCATAAGTTGGCTGAGTCGACGTCGATCCTAACTTCTTTTTGTAATTCAAAAGCAACATTACTCGCTTGAGCGACTAACTCGTTGAGTTGTTTTAATGCAGTTGCCGTAGCTTGCTCTGCCTCAGTAAGTTCCGTTTCAGTCATTGCGATCACATCAATTAAACGCTTTTTATTAGCTGAAATACTATTGTTGCCGAGAATGTTATCGCGAATAGAGATAAAGTAGTTGTTTAGATCGTTGTATAAACCCGGCTCAGCGGCTTCAACAACCGGTTTGAGTAGCTTTAAACTACGCTCAATTTCTTCTAAATAATAAAGCTGCTCATTTTTGACGATATCTAAGGTATTTTGGGTTTTAACTGTCAGCATGTCAGTGCTGTTAGTCACCAAAGATAAAAAGTTATTTTCTAATTTATTAGCTGCTTGATAGGCTCTGCTATCACTGCTTTCTAAACCATCAATATCGATAATATCCAAAACCACAGAATTGGCATCTTCCGCAGCAAGCTCAATAGTTTCTAACTGTGCTCGTAATGATTTATTGAGTTCTAATTGAGTTTTTTTATCTTTTAATAAATCTTCTACTAATTTAATAAAACTTTTGTAAGTTCGTTCCACGCTTTGACTACTTTGATTTAGTTGAGCATTGTCACTGACAACTTGTCGTAATTGCGAGTAAGATTTATCAAAGCGTTGTTTTTGTTCGAACACTGATTTTTCAATTGGCGCAAGCTCTGCAGCTGAAGTGGTATAAAAGCTTGCTTGGGCAGCTTTACTCATTAAGATAAACTCAACCTGAAGTTCTGAACTTTGTTCCAGTGCAGGCAATGATAATTGATTTACTTGCTGCGCTGAATTATTAATATTTGCGATTCTGAACAGTGAATTACCCCCAATTAAAAGAAGTAATAAGGTGATACAAATAAAACCACCCCAAATACGCTGGCTGACAGTTAAGTTCATATAAAAATTCCATAAAGAGAGTAGCAATTAGACTTTATCGGCTTTATTGCGGATAAGTTAAGTAATTAAATTTAATTACTTTTAACATTTATAACTTTAAATCTAACAGAAGATGAGTTTTTTTTCAGGTTATTTAGATAGAATTAGCTGAATTAATGCTGAATAATTGTTTGTTTTTTAATTCTAGCAAGGTCATAGCTCCACCCCACACACAACCAGTGTCTAAAGCGTAGATATTTTCATGATCTGTTACACCTTCAAGAGCAGCCCAATGACCAAAAACAATATATTGTTTAAAAGTTGTAAATCTTGGGTGCTTGAACCAAGGGATCATTGCAGTAGCGTTAGCAATACCACCTTTATAGCTTAACTCTAATTGTTCATCAAGGGTTAAAAATCGCATTCGAGTAAAGTAATTTATAATATAACGAAACCGCTCAAAGTCATTGAGTTGTTCACTCCAAAGGCTAGGGTGCTGCTCATACATATGTTTGAAAAAATCGCGCGCATTCTCACCTTGATAGCAGGATTCAGCAAATTGTGCATGTTGTAGAGCCTGTTCAATTGACCATGCAGGGTTGAGGCCGGCGTGGCTAATAAATACCTGTTCTTTTTCAAGCCATAAAGCAAGTGGTTGCTGCTGTAACATGGCTATATAAGTAGGTAGCTTTGTGGAATCAAGCAGGGCGGTGAGCTTGTCTTTAGGATTAGCGGGTTTATCTAACATGTAATTGGCAATCAGGTGTAAGTCGTGATTACCCAAGGTAACGGTGATGCTATCTTGATGTGTATATATATAATCTAGGCAGGCAAGTGAGTCGGGGCCGCGGGCGACAATATCGCCCACTAAATAAAGGTGATCTTTGCTTGGGTTGAAGTCAACTTGCAGCAACAAAGCTTGAAATTCTTTATAACAACCTTGTAGATCACCTATCGCATAATTTGCCATTATTTAACCTAAATTCGGGAGAATAAATCTATCTCCTGTGGCTATTTTCAACGCTAACTGCGTTGAATCTACTTGCAATAGGCCAGCTATTGACGCGTAAATTCGCCTTGTTATCTCTGAAAATCTCCGACAGGACAGCTTAAAGGCTAGTTATACCATTAAATCAATGCGTTAATAAATATCTTAACCCGATTTCAGGTTATTTAATGTAAAATATTAGGCAGTGATAAACGAAAAACATTAATAGGTGCATCAAACTCTGTACCGAACTCATTCTTCAAGGTGTAATAACCTTGCATCGTTCCTACGGGAGTATCTAGCACTGCACCACTGGTATATTTATAGCTTTCACCAGGACCAATAGTTGGTTTTTCACCGACTACGCCTTCACCTTGTACTTCGATTTCTTTACCATTTGCATCAGTGATCAACCAATAGCGGCTAATTAACTTTGCGCTGCATAGACTGTGATTTTTAATGGTAACGGAATAAGCAAATACATATTTATCAAGTTCAGGTTGTGATTGACCCTCAACATAAAATGTTTCTACCGATACTTTGATGGGTGAGCCCAAATTACTGCTTGTTGTCATAAATCCAATTAGCTATATCAATAAATTGTTGTAACGAAAGGCTTTCAGCACGCAACGTGATATCTATACCAATGCTAGTTAATTCACCTGCGGTGAGTAAATTAGCTAAGCTGTTGCGCAGTGTTTTGCGGCGCTGATTAAAGGCCTCTAAACACACAGTGTTAAGAATTTTAGTACTTTTTGCTGTACGTTGCTCTGGCTTTTTCGGTATTAAACGAATAACGGCAGAATCAACTTTCGGTGCTGGTTTAAAACACTCTGGTGGTACTTCGATGACAGGCATTGCATTACAGTAATACTGTGTCATTACACTCAAGCGACCAAATGTTTTACTACCAGGTCCTGCTACCATGCGTTTTACCACTTCTTTTTGTAGCATAAAATGCATATGCTCAATGTTGTCGGCAAACTCGAATAAATGGAACAGTAACGGTGTTGAAATATTGTACGGTAAATTACCAAACACTTTTAGTTTGTTGCGGTCAGCTTTGATCAAACTTGAAAAATCAAATTTCATTGCATCACCTTGATGCACAGTAAGCTTAGGCCCTAAAAAAGGATGCTCAGTTAAGCGCTGGGCTAAATCTTTATCTAGCTCAACAACCGTTAAGTGGCCACTTAGCTCACTTACCGGTTCAGTGATAGCACCTAGACCAGGACCGATTTCAACTAAATTATCTTCAGGTTTAGGATCAATCGCGGTGACGATTTTATCGATGATCATCTCATCACATAAAAAGTTTTGCCCAAAACGTTTGCGGGCGCGGTGTCCTAAATGTACTTTATCTGTCATTGATTTTGTGCTTTTTCATGGGCGAGCTTAATTGCTTCGCGGATCGCTAATTCAAAACTACCAACATCAGCATCACCAGTACCGGCTAAATCGAGCGCCGTACCGTGATCAACTGAGGTGCGTATAAACGGCAAACCAAGGGTGATATTAACCGATTTGCCAAAACCTTTGTATTTTAGCACAGGTAAACCTTGATCGTGATACATTGCCAGCACAGCATCAGCTTGTGATAGATATTTGTCTTGGAACAAGGTATCAGCAGGCAATGGCCCGATTAAATTCATACCTTCACTATTTAGCTGTTCAATGGTTGGGGTGATGGTGTCAATTTCTTCACGCCCTAAATGGCCATCTTCACCCGCATGAGGGTTAAGCCCACAGACTAAAATACGTGGTTTTTCGATACCAAATTTAGTTTGTAAATCATGGTTTAAAATACCCGCAACTTTACTTAAACGCTCACTTGTAATAGCACGTGATACATAAGCTAGTGGGATGTGCGTGGTCACTAGTGCAACTCTTAAGCCTTCAGTAGCTAACAACATCACCACATCAGGGGTGTTTGATTGCTGGGCAAAGTATTCGGTATGGCCGCTAAATGAAATACCAGCTTTATTGATAATACCTTTATTAACAGGGCCAGTTACAACCGCAGCAAACGTACCATTCATATTTTTTTCGCACGCGATACGTAAAGTATCGAGTACGTATTGGCCGTTGGCATCATTTAATACACCCATTTCAACTTCGGCACCTAAATCAACTTGGTGCAGATAGACACTCCCTGCTGGAGCGATTGCTGCTGCTGCGTTTTCATCAAATGGAATTAAATTGATTGTTAAACCAAGCTGTTTGGCTCGCTGTTGTAATAACTGCTTATCAGCAATCACAACCAGCTGCGCAGGCCAATCATGCTGTGCAAGTTGCAACAGTAAATCTGGGCCGATCCCGGCAGGTTCGCCGGGAGTAATTGCAATACGTAGAATCATTGGTTATTCATCAATTGGGAAAATTTCAACATGGGCTTGCTCACGCATTTCTTGCTGCCAGTTAAAGCTTTCTTCTTTAAATTTACGATTAAAGAGCATGCCATGAGCACGGTTACGTTTAGCTAGTTCGGTTTTATCAGCAATGCGTTTGTCTAATAGCTGCACTATATGCCAACCAAATGTGGTTCTAAACGGGTCACTGGTCTCATTTTTATCAAGTGATAGTAGGGCGTCTCTAAACTGTGGCACATAGGTTGTAGGATCTGTCCAATCGTACTCTCCACCTTTAAGTGCAGAGCCTGGATCTTCTGAATACTCTTTAGCAAGCTCACCAAAATCAGCTGTACCTGCGCGTAACTCTTTGGCAAAACCATTTAGCATATTGCGGGCTTTTTCTTCACTTAAGATAATTGACGGCTTGATTAAGATATGGCGAGAACGAACTTCAGTTGTTTCAACAACCTGGCGACCACGAATATCTTGCACTTTAATGATATGAAAACCAGCGCCAGAGCGTAGCGGGCCGATAATGGCATCTTTTTTAGTGCCTTTAACTGCTTCAGCAAATAATGACGGCATTTCATTGATACTCATATAACCTAGCTGACCACCTTCAAGAGCTTTTGAACCACTTGATGATGAAATAGCGATGCGTTTGAATTCTTTACCTTCTCGTAAAAATTCGATGACTTTATCGGCACGAGTTTTTGCATCAGAAATTTCATCTGCAGTGGCATTATTTGGAATATCAATGAGGATATGACCAATGTCATACTCTTCCGTATTTTGACCTTGGCTTTCCATTATTTTTAAAAGGTTATCAACTTCTTGCGGGCTAATATAAATACGACGATCTACGTTTGCGCGCATCACTTGTTGAGTAGTAATTTCTTTACGAATTTCTTCACGATAAGACTGGAAACTCTCGCCTGACGCTTCAATCGTACGGCGCAAGTCTGCAATTGTTCCGCCTTGTTCTTTAGCCATACTAACCAAAGTTTGATCCAGTTGACTATCAGAGATTTCTAACCCCATACGCTCGGCTAATTGCATCATCAGCGCTTGATTTACTAAGCGCTCCATTGCTTGAATGCGTAGCGTATCATCCGAAGGTAATTCTTGTCCTTGCTCTTTGGCTTGGGTTTTTACACGGTTAACTATGGTGTCAACTTCACTTTGTAAAATAACCCCTTGGTTTACAATACCAACCACCTTGTCTATTTCAACAGGGGCTGCGAAAGCGCTTTGGTATAAACCAAGCGTCAAAAATGCTGATGCTAATAATTTTTTTAAATTCATACTTTTTCTAATACTCTTGCTAATAGTACGGTAATACTAGTTATTAAGAAAATACGGTCTACGATAGCCAAAAATACCTTGTTGTAATAATTTTTGTGCATCATAACGGCTTTTACTACCTAACCCTTTTAAGACAATATTAAACCCAATGCTTGAATCAAAAGTGGCTTGTTCTTGGCCTATCGCTTGATTTAAATCAGTTGCGATTTGGCGACGACCGGTAATTTGAAAGGCCCAACAGCAGGATTCATATTGCAATCCGCTGAACACCTCGACACTACGACCGCTTTCTAAATCGCGATGATAGCTACTTACAAACTGCCATTGATCACTGAGCGGAATGCTAGTAAAAAAGCCAACTTGTTCGATTGTATTGCCTGAGACATCATTTGCATAGCGATGGTTCAATTGTACCAGCTGATTATCGTCACCTTTATAATCTAAAGTCACATTTGACTGGATAATCTGCTTTCCATCGGTGTCATACTGAATTCCGCCTGATAAATACCAGCGGCGGTGCCAATGTAACATGGTTTGTGCGGCAAACAAGGCATTATAGTTGGTATCTGAGTTTAACCCTTGTGATGTTGGCTTGGCAGAGTCACTTAAATAAAATATTTGACCAGCACTAAAATTAAACAATTCTTCGCTTTTATTATTAAATAAACGCGTGGTTGCACCTAATGTAAATTGATTCGCTGCGGCTATACGATCAACGCTTGAGAAGCGACTATCACGGAATAAACCAAAAAAATCATCTTGTAGTTTTGTCGTATCGTATAAACCTATATCGGATTGATCTTTATTTGGTGTATACAAATATTGCACTTGTGGCTCTAAGGTTTGAATCCCATCATCAGCGAAGATAGTGGTATCACGCTCAAAGTTTAATTGGCTGTATAAACGCACTTTAGGCAAAGTACGTGAAACTGATTTAGCATAATCGGTATTAGCTAAATCACCTTCTTGCTTATAGTTAGTGTGCAGTACGCTAAATTCAGATAAAAACGACCAAGCATGCTCTTGATAACCATAACTTACTTTGGGTTCGATGTGCACCCGAGTGGCTTTTTCTATGATTGCCGTATCATTAGTAAAGTGGCTCAGTTCACCGTCTAGGGTCAGTTCAATATCCTGAAAACTAAATGGTGCTGTTTGTGAAAAGCTAATTTGTGGCCATGCCGCATACGATTCAAGATGATCACCGAGCACTTCAAAGTTTTGTACTTTAATATCTGTACGCCAAGTATCACCTAAGTGTGATAACGAGCCAGTACGATACAGTTGGGTGTCAGTACGTGTTGCGTAATTAGAACCCAAATCAGTGAGATAGTTATCATCGCTGACGTTGGTTATATCAACATTTGCACGCCAGTTTTCGGCAAAATAACTTTGTTGTTGCCAGTGAAATAGAAAGCGCTCTTTGAGTTCTGGTTCGGAGTCGTCTTTGTCAAGGTATTCAAGTGCTACGAGACCTTCATTGCTATCACTTAAATAACGAAACTCGGTTTGCAGCTGTAAGCCTTTTTTAGACATATAGCGAGGTGTAATCGTGGCATCAAAGTTTGGTGCAATATTCCAATAATATGGAGTAACAGTTTCTACGCCGTAGCGATCTGAACTGGAAATATTGGGTGTTAATAAGCCTGATTTTCTTCGATTATCAATTGGGAAAGTGAAATAGGGTAAATAAAGTACTGGCGTATCCATAATACGTAATACCATATCATGGGTTTCGCCCCAGCCTTCTTCACGGGATAATAAAATTTGTTCAGCTTGAATTGCCCACACGGGCGTATCGCTTGGACAGGTAGTAAAGCTTGCGTTCAGCAGATCTAAGCCAGACTTATTAATGGTGAGCTTTTCTGCACCGCCGTGTGCTTGTTGATCCGTCAGCTTATAATCGGCACCAAGTAGGCTGATTTCAGAACTATTTAAATCAGCATTAAGACCTGAGCTATTTACTTCACTGATAGTGTCACGGTAAGTAATAGGGCCAGTTGCATTAAGTAACCCACGCTGTTTGTCAATTAGCGCACTTTGTGCGGACAAACTCATAGTAAGGGTGTTAATATCAACATTACCGGTAAATTCTGCGCTTTGGGTGCCAAGCAGTTCAATATCATCTGAACGGATATCGATCATGCCTAAGTCAAGGCCAGCAAGCGGTTGCCAAGCTCTGGTTTGCATTGAATTGCCACAAAAGTTGTGTGTCAGTTCAGTTTCGGCGAACGATGGTGCGCTGATCACACTTAGCATCATCATGCCCCAGGTTTTGCTCATTTATTAACCTTAATATGCTGTCGTTGGATGTAAGAATGACATAATAAAGGAAAACAATGGCAAATACAGTAATTGACTTAGTGAAAAATAGATATCTTGTAAAATGAATCGTTATAAAAGTTTACAGCAGTTTTTAAATCCGCACTTCGAAGATGAAGTATACCAGCTAGCTGCGATCACCGGAGACGCCAGCTTTCGTCGTTATTTCCGCCTAAATCGCGGTCAAGATAGCTATATAGTTATGGACTCAGATCCAGCTAAGCTCGATAACACTCCTTATATAGAACTCAACAAAGTTTTTTCTGAGCATGGTTTCAAACTACCAAAAATATTACATGCTGATGAAAAGCAAGGGTTCTTCTTATTAAGCGATTTAGGCAACACACATCTTGCTGATATGCTGGATGATAAAGAACGTATCAATCACTATAAACACCTTATAAAACTTAGTGCACAATGGGCAAAAATGCCGCCTGTTGAGCACATGAAAGATTTTGATCGGGTATTTTTAGAATTAGAACTAAGTATTTTTTTAGAATGGTTGGTAGAGAGATTTTTAGAGCTAGAAGTTACTGCTGCAGAACGTAATTTATGGCAAACGAGCTGTGAGTTATTAATTGAAAATATACTCGCGCAACCTAGCGTCACCGTACACCGTGATTTTCATAGCCGTAATATTATGCACAGTGAACAGCAATGGGCAATTATTGACTATCAAGATGCCGTGCAAGGCCCGGTATGTTATGACCTGGTATCGTTACTGCGTGATTGTTATTTTAAACTTCCTCACGATGAACTTGAATACTTACTTGAGCATGCATTTGCTGAGTTTGAGCAACAGGGCTTGCTCAGTAACATCAGCTTTGCAACCTTTAAACAATGGTTTGATTTAACCGGTATTCAACGCCATTTAAAAGCGGCGGGTATTTTTTGCCGGTTAAATTTACGCGATGGTAAACTCGGTTATATGGATAATGTATTACCGACACTGCGCTACATTAGTGATGTGGCGCAAGATCATTCATCGTTGGTGGAGCTGGGTAAATGGATCAACAGTAAGATTATTCCTGCTACCTTAGTCGCACTTAATAAAGTGCCAACTAAATAATGAAAGCGATGATTTTAGCCGCGGGTCGCGGTCAGCGAATGATGCCACTTACCGCAGAATTACCTAAACCTATGTTAAAGGTGCAAGGAAAACCATTAATCGAGCATCATATTGAGCGACTAAAAACAGCAGGGATCACTGATTTTATTATAAACCTTGCTTGGCAAGGAGATAAGATCCGTGCTTACTTTGGCGATGGTAGCCAGCTTGGAGTACATATTGAGTATAGCCAAGAGCCTGAGCAGGGATTAGAAACTGCAGGTGGTATTATTCAAGCATTACCTTTGCTTGGTGAGCAATTTATTGTTATTAATGGCGATATATTTACCGACTATGATGTTAGTTCATTACTGCATATTCACTTAGATGCGGGCGAGGCACATATTGTGTTGGTTGAAAATCCAGCCCACAACCCAAATGGTGACTTTACGTTGCGTCATCTAAGCGCAGATAGCCCCAAGTATACATTTTCTGGTATTAGTCGCTTTCATCAGCAATTTTTTGCAGGAATTACAGCGGGTACTCATCGCTTAGGGCCATTATTAAAAAGTAAATTGGCTGAGCATGTTGTCTCTACGGAGCTGTACATAGGTAACTGGGACGATATCGGAACTCCAGAACGATTAGCTCAATTGAATGAGTTGTTGATAGAGCAACAAAAAACTCATTAAGTAATTCACATATAATAGGAGCGCCTCATGTGGGGTAAAATTTTAGGTGCCTGCTTTGGCTTTATGTTTGGGCGTATTATAGGCTTATTTATAGGCTTATACCTGGGCCATATGTTTGACAAGAGTTTAAAGCAGAACTTTGATAAAGCCGGCGGCTTTTCAAGCTTATTTAAAGGCGATGATGATATTAATCAGCGCCAAGCGTTATTTTTTACCAGCTGTTTTGGAGTAATGGGGCACATTGCTAAGTCAAATGGCCGCGTAAGCGAAACCCACATCCGTGCTGCCAGTTTATTTATGGATGAAATGGGACTCACTGGTGATGATCGCAAAGAGGCACAAGATGCGTTTAAAACGGGAAAAGACGCTGATTTTTCATTAAAAGAAACTGTTTTCGATTTTAAAGAGCGTTTTGCTCGTCGCCATGATTTATTACAACTGTTTTTAGAAATTCAAATCCAAATGGCGTTTTCTGATGGGGTGTTAGCTGCGCAAGAAAAGGAGCTACTCCAAGAGGTAAGTAAGTTATTAGGGATCTCTAAAACTCACTTTGCATTTGTACTTAAACGTTACCAAGCTGAATTTTCATTTCGTCAGCAACAACAACGCTATCAACAGCAGCAACAACGTCAACAAGGGCAAAGCAGCAGTTATCGTGAAGGCTCAGGGCATCATGTACCGCCAAATAGTGGCATGAGCCGTACTCAAGCGCTGGCCTTGCTGGGGCTAAATAATGAGGCGAGTGAACGAGAAGTAAAAGTAGCGTACCGTAAATTAATGGCGCAGCACCATCCTGATAAATTAGTTTCTCAAGGTTTACCTAAACATATGATGGAACTGGCAGTCAAGAAAAGCCAAGATATTCAAGCCGCTTACGAATATTTAAAAAAGGCGGCGTAAAAACCCGTCTACTTCTTTGGTCAAGCGCTCATGTTGCTCAGGCTCAGAGCGCAAACCAAACAGCTCACGTTGGCGGTAATCATATTTACTGTGACGTTTAACCCAGCGTTTTCTATCCGCCACACTCAGCAGTAAGTCCGGGTTATCTATGTTGTAGTAAATATCCAATAACGGCGGGCTAATAGTCGATATAATCGCGTTAAGTTGTTGGTTACGTTTACTGTTTGGTAAATAACTGCTAAGGCTGACAAATGCATCTATGTTGGTATTTGGATATTCGCCATAGTGTTCGAGCAATACTCCCGCAGAGGCACCTTGTGCAATAACAACAATTTTCCCATCTTCATCCAATGCACTTTGATACAACGCATTAAAGCGTGCAATTAAGTTGAGTTTATAATTATCTATTATCGCATTGCTTATATGAGCGATAGTATCAACATGTACAACAGGAGTGGCTGTGTCAGCTGATGGTTCGCCATTGTCTGAACTTGTAGTTTGCTTAGCCGCTGCAGGTTCAGTTGTTTCACTTTCATCCGCAGGTGGCGCTGCCTGCCAATCAATATCGGGTACCGTCATGGCAATTGTGGCATAGCCTAAATCGTTAAGTTGCGTGCGTAAAAAGTTGAGCCCGTTGTTATTGGTAGGTAAGTGTTGCCAATCAGGGATAATCAATACCACACCGCGCTGCTGGGCACTCATGTGTTGGCGATATAAACTTAAAAACTCAGTATCACCAGCGAGTAGCGGTTTTAGTTCATCTTGCGGCATTAGGCGTGATAAATCATTACTGCTGATTGTTGACCATGGTGTGGGTGCAATAAAGTCGGCTGCTTGGGCTGGCATGGCCAAGAAAGTCGCGTAAACCAAACTAATTAATTGCCATACTTTAAACTGTTTGCCGATAGCCATATAAACCACCACGATGAATCAATAAGTTGTTATCGGCGTGTACAGCAAAAAGTTTAGTGTGATTTTAAGCTCGTAATTAAAACTCTGGCTCAGCTTCAAAAGTCATAATTTGTGCTGTTCCCGGGTGAGTGAGCTGTAGCATTTGTGCATGCAATTGCAAGCGCGGGGCAGCAGCCAGGGCATCAGGGTGAGCATAGAGCCTATCGCCTAAAATAGGGTGCCCCAATGACAACATATGCACACGTAATTGATGTGAGCGTCCGGTAATAGGGGTAAGTTCCACACGAGTGGCGTGCAACTCATGCTCCAGTACAGTGTAATGAGTTAAAGAGGGCTTCCCCTTGTCATGATCAACCATTTGCTTAGGGCGGTTTGGCCAATCACAGATCAGTGGCAAATTGACTGATCCCGTTAATGGCTCTAGTTTACCGTACACTCGTGCAACATAGCGCTTTGCAGTTTGGCGTTCTTGAAACTGCATACTTAAATGACGATGAGCCGCTTTATGCATTGCTAAACAAATAATTCCAGAGGTTGCCATATCTAAGCGGTGAACTATTTTTGCCGTAGGAAAAACACGGTTAACGCGAGCTATCAAACAATCGGCGTGTTTAGGATCTTTTCCCGGCACAGTCAAAAGTTCACTGGGCTTGTTGACGATCAGTAAATCATCATCTTGAAATAAAATGGTTAAATACGGATCTAATGGAGGATTGTAGTTAATTAACACGGCCGACCTCAATGATTTATGAGCGCGCTATTTTAGAGAAGTCATCGCTTATACACAATCAATAACGTATTAGATTAGACGCGAGAGTATTAATGAGCGAGTTAATTGGCAAGTAGTCGTTAAGCTGAGGGTATTTTTGGGCAAAAGAAAAGCGCGAACTATCTCTAGTCGCGCTTGCGGAATCTTCTAATTTTTTGCATCCTGCAATTGAACTTAATCAACTCCTAAACTTTACTAATCCATGTGATCACACTGTTACTTATTCGTTCTGCGTGATATAGGCTATCCGTGCCTCTGTCCTATGTGCTTCCTTTTGATCCTTTTTGGTAATCTCTATTACCGGTCCTTTACGCATCGTCCTGATGCTATCCCTTAGTTAACAGTTCCATTGCGATACCCTTTAGGGCCTGTCCATCTGTCCGCTTTTATAACATCCTGTTTAACAACTCTCTTGCGAGCCCTGTTGTTATTCCTTTTCGCATCATCTTGACGCTGTCCGTATATTTACTATCCTTAGTGCTACTCATCCTGAGCCTGTCCGTGAATCCATTTTTTCCTAACGTAACCTTTAATTCGAGGTTTATGAGTAATCATTCCTTGTCCGTTTACTCATTTAAAATCATTCCTTGTCCGTTTACTCATTTAAGCGTCACTGCTTAACCGATGAAGTAAGTATAGAGAGTATCGGCAAACAAAATAGGCTAAAAATAGTAATGAAAATACAGTCATTATTTTGAAATTTAATAATAGTTATTATATTTCATGTGGTTAGTTTGTTTTTAGACTTTTTTTATGATGCTTTATACTCAATAGCTGTCATAACCGTGAGATATATCGCACAAGTGATTTCCATTATGGGCGTGGTTGCCTTTAATAGTGGATGTAATTGTAGTGTTGCTTAGACGATTTCTAATCGTATATGGTTTAAGTTTATTGCATATATCCCTTAAATGATTAAAAACCAATATCTATTAAGGCGCTTTGTAATTCTTTAAAATAAATGCGACTTGCCGATAAATAAGCGGCTATGAATTGTGGGGAAATTGCTCAACAAGACACGTTTGAGCCGCTATTTAGCGCTTCAAGCTCAAAGGTAGTTGCAGAATTTCTTGGTCAGGGCATATACTTAGGTGCAGATGTATTAACAGCAACTGAATATAGTAATGCTTACGGGGGCTGAGTCATTAGTTACTTATCGTCGAGTAAAGCAAGTTGGGTAACTTTATGTTCGCCCATACCATCTTGAGTTAATACCTTTTCAATCACAAGGCTGTAGTGCAAATACGGTGACTATTTTAAATCGTCGTTTTGTTGTTCTGCATTTTGTGTATAAGGTTATGCTCGATGGACAATAAATTGAAGTTGCTGCTTAGTTGGGCCACTCATTTTTAGCAAATGAACAGGTGACAATAAAAATAACACCACACACGGTTAACTTTTTCGCAGATTAAGTGTTTTAGTATTTTTAATTTCATTAAAAACGCCGTGTATGAGACTTTGAGTTAAGGAAATACCATGGCGCAAGCGCAATCTGGAATTTGTGCTGAAGCAAACTTGCACGGTTTACATTTGTTTTTTAATGTATTTGATGGCCACGATGAGTCATTACGCAAAAAATTAAAATACGTTAGCGCTATCCAAGATGAGTTTTCAGATCAGTTTTCTGAATCGATGCTCTCCAGCCTAGTTGCAGTGGGGGCACAGTACTGGCCGCACATTCTGCCTGAATTTCTGCCTAGTGAATTACAGAGCTTTCCTAATATTACTCATAATGATCATATTATGGGGGCTCAGCCTTTTGATTTATTTGTCCAAATTCGTTCCGATAGGGAAGATGTAAACCATTTATTTGCTTTGCAAATTCTCAAGTTATTTGCCCCCGATGTTGAATTGGTTGAGCAAGTGCGAAACTTTCGATTTTTAGATGGTCGCGATTTTAACGGTTTTATACTCGGTGGTGACACTCCTCATGGTCGCCAAAAGCGCATCACAGCGTTAATCAATAAACCCAACCATTTTGAAGATCAAGGCAGTTACGTACATATACAGCGCTATAAGCATGATTTAAGTGTGTGGCAAAACCTACCTCTGAGTGAGCAAGAACAAATAATGG
The DNA here is from genome assembly GCF_014164495.1 of Pseudoalteromonas sp. SG41-5. Lineage (NCBI taxonomy): Bacteria > Pseudomonadati > Pseudomonadota > Gammaproteobacteria > Alteromonadales > Pseudoalteromonadaceae > Pseudoalteromonas > Pseudoalteromonas sp. SG41-5. The sequence goes on from NZ_JACJFH010000002.1 coordinate 109,616, forward strand.
GACGCACTCGCTTAGATAATACCTTGATTATGCCTGTGACTGAAAATAGTCATGCTGTACGCACTGAGTTAAAAGATGAGCAAGGGCAACCACTGCAATTAAATCAAAACATGCCTTATGGTGACGTTTACGAACAGGGTATATTAGCGATTAGTTATGCAGCACAGGGAAATGCATTTGAGCAAGTATTACGAAGTCGATTAGGTGATGCCGATTGCTACGATCATTGGCTTGATTTTACTCAAGCCGATATGGGTTCTGCGTTTTTTGCCCCATCAATTAACTTTTTAAAGCAGCTGTAAAAAGTTTGAATCGGTAGACTTATACCGTATCAAATAAAATACGCACGCGTTCAAGAGTTACATCAATTTCAGATACTTTAGCTGGAGCGATAAAAATAGTATCGTCACCAGCAATGGTGCCTAGTACGCCATCTGCTTTACCTAATGAATCTAATAGTCGAGCAATTAATTGTGCAGCTCCTGGGCTGGTTCGAATAATGATCATCATTTCGTTATGCATTATATCAATCACTAACTGACGTAATGGGCTTTTCGCTGTAGGTACGCCCATTTCAGCAGGCAAACAATAGACCATTTCTTGTTTGGCATTACGAGTGCGTACCGCGCCAAACTTGCTTAACATCCGCGACACCTTACTTTGACTAATATTATCAAAGCCTTGCTCTTTTAGGGCGTCAACAATCTCACCTTGTGAACCAAAGTTTTCTTCTTTTAAAAGTGCCTTAAAGGCCTTTACTAATGCTTCTTGTTTATCTTGTGGTTGCATATTATAGGTTCTTATTCATAAGTGATGCGCTAATTGTACACAATGTTGCATACTTATGCAGTAGTTGTTTGCTTTTGCGATGGATTTTAGTGCTGTAAACCAGCAAGTTTACAACTATGGTCTAAATTATATGTGAAATAAGCAGGATAAATTTGTCTTTAGTCGTTAATTTCATTATCTTTAGAGCCACAAATATTTCCTACCTCAAATTACGGAGAATTCCAATGAAAGTTGCTGTATTAGGTGCTGCTGGCGGTATCGGCCAAGCGTTGTCTTTATTATTAAAAACAGGCTTACCAGCTGGTTCTGAATTATCACTTTATGATGTTGCTCCAGTTGTTCCTGGTGTTGCTGTTGATCTTTCTCATATCCCAACTGACGTTAAAGTTGCAGGCTTTGGTGTTGATGCACTAGATCAAGCGTTAACTGGTTGTGATATCGTTCTTATCCCTGCTGGTATGCCACGTAAGCCTGGTATGGACCGCGCTGATTTATTTAATGTTAATGCTGGTATTATCAAAACATTAGCAGAAGGTATTGTTGCTAACTGTCCAAAAGCATTAGTGGGTATTATCACTAACCCAGTAAATGGCACTGTGCCAATTGTTGCGGAAGTATTCAAAAAAGCAGGTACTTACGACGCGAAACGTGTTTTCGGTATTACCACTCTTGATGTGATCCGTTCAGAAGCATTTGTAGCTGAGCTTAAAGGTGTTGACGTTGCAACTGTGAAAGTACCAGTAATTGGTGGTCACTCAGGCACAACAATCCTTCCGTTACTATCTCAAGTTGAAGGCGTTACTTTCACTGATGAAGAAGTTGCTGCACTTACTCCACGTATCCAAAATGCAGGTACTGAAGTAGTAAATGCAAAAGCGGGCGGTGGTTCTGCAACATTATCAATGGGCGCTGCTGCTGCACGTTTTTGTATGTCTTTAGTTAAAGGCTTACAAGGTGAAGACGTTGTAGATTACGCTTACGTTGCTGTTGAAAATGGCGATGCTGCATACTTTGCACACCCAGTACGTTTAGGTAAAAACGGCGTAGAAGAAATTCTTTCTTACGGTGAACTAAGCGCATTTGAAGAGCAAGCTAAAAACGACATGCTTGATACGCTGAAAAAAGACATCCAAGAAGGTGTTGATTTCATCAACGCTTAATTGCTAAGTCGATTGATACAAAAAAGCCTGCATTTGCAGGCTTTTTTATGCTCGAAGGATTTTTATACATTAGGTGTTTATTAGTGATTACGATCAACGGCAATACGAGCCAAGCTAACGAGTGCTTCTTTATACGGTGATTCATCTAATACAGATAAACACGCAATCGCTTTATCAGCTTCTTCGTTGGCTTTATTCATCGTAAACTCAAGTGCTTTGGTTTCATTGAGGGCACTTAGAATAGCTTCTAAGTGGTCCATACCATTACTGTGCTCAATGGCATCACGGATCAACTGTACTTGCCCAGCATTACCGTGGCGCATAGCATAAAGTAGTGGCAGGGTAGGTTTGCCTTCGGCCAGATCATCACCGATGTTTTTACCTAACTGCTCAGCATCAGCATTGTAATCAAGTACGTCATCCACCAATTGAAAAGCGGTTCCTAAATGCATACCATAAAGATTAAGCGCTTGCAGCGTAGAGTCGTCTTTTTCGGTAATAATCGCAGCAAGGCCTGTTGCAGCTTCAAATAATTTAGCTGTTTTAGAATAAATTACCTGCATGTAGCTATCTTCGGTGGTATCAGGGTCGTTACAGTTCATTAATTGCAGCACTTCACCTTCCGCAATCACGTTGGTTGCATCAGCGAGTATTTGCATAACTTGCATTTTACCAATACCAACCATCAGCTGAAATGAGCGGGTGTAGATAAAGTCACCAACAAGTACGCTGGCTGCATTACCAAACTCAGCATTTGCTGTCGGTGTTCCTCTGCGTAAATTTGATTCATCAACGACATCATCATGCAGTAATGTAGCTGTGTGAATAAATTCAACAATAGTTGCTAAAGTAACATGATCTTTGCCTTCATAGCCAAGTGCTTTAGCCGCTAAAATAGCCAACATAGGGCGAACACGCTTGCCGCCGCTGTTTACTATATATAAGCCTAGTTGATTGACTAATGCTACATCAGAGCGCATTTGCGCGTAAATTAGTTGATTGACGTCATTCATATCGTTTTCGATTAACGCCTGGATAGCTTTTATATCCATTGATCTCCGAGCCAATTTTAATGGGTATACGGGGCTGATTGTACAACAAAAAACAGCTTTGCTCGACAGTTTGTGACGATTCGCTGAAAAAACACGGTTAAGCAGCTTAATTTAGCCTTAATTTGGAAAGATAACTTTTTTATTTGAGAAAATTTACGTTAATTCAACATGGTTGTTTTTTATTCTTAGTGCGTGTTTGTTCGTGGTGTAATTTATTTGTCATGAAACGCTAAAAAGGCTTGGCATAATGCCAATTTAATATAAAATAGGTGAAAATATTGAATCGCCTTCAATGCAGCTATTTTTTATTCATTTAATTAATAAAACAGGCTTGCTAGTTTTTGCACATTAGCGTAAACTTCGCGCCCTATTGAATAATATTTTAGTTGCGTCGATTTGAGGGCGCACAGACGGAGTTAATTATGTACGCGGTTTTCCAAAGTGGTGGTAAACAGCACCGTGTGACTGAAGGTCAAACAATTCGTCTTGAGAAATTAGACGTTGAGACTGGTGCAGCAGTTGAATTTGATTCAGTACTTTTAGTTGCTGATGGTGAGAAAATCGAGATCGGTGTACCGTTCGTAAACGGTGGTAAAATAACAGCTGAGGTTGTTTCACATGGTCGCGGTGAGAAGATTAAGGTTGTTAAATTTAGACGCCGTAAGCATTCTCGTAAGCAAATGGGCCATCGTCAATGGTTCACAGAAGTTAAAATCACTGGCATTAGCGCTTAATTAGAGGTACTTAGAAATGGCACATAAAAAAGCAGCTGGTAGTACTCGTAACGGTCGCGATTCAGAAAGCAAACGCCTTGGTGTTAAGCGTTTTGGTGGCGAATCAGTTCTAGCGGGTAGCATCATTGTTCGTCAACGTGGAACTAAATTCCATGCTGGCACAAACGTAGGTATCGGTAAAGACCACACTATCTTCGCAAAAGCAGATGGTAAAGTTCAGTTTGAACAAAAAGGTCCTTTAAACCGTAAATACGTAAGCATCGTATCTGAGTAATCAGAATCGGTTCTTAAAAAACCCCGCCTTTGCGGGGTTTTTTGTTTTGAAAATAAATATATACCTAAGCCAAGCCTGCAATCAGCTTGGCTTAGGTATATAATAGTGAAATTAACAAGCCAATCCCTAAAGTGAGTAATCATGAAGTTTGTAGATGAAGTAGAAATTCGCGCAGAAGCTGGAGACGGTGGCAGCGGCATCGTATCTTTCCGTCGTGAAAAATATGTCCCAGATGGTGGACCAGACGGCGGTGACGGTGGAGATGGTGGTAGTGTTTATCTACAAGCTGATGAAAACTTAAATACCCTTATCGATTATCAGTTTGAGCGTTTTCATAGAGCTGAACGTGGTACTAATGGCCGCAGTCGTAACTGTACCGGTAAAAAGGCTGATGACTTATATGTGATGGTGCCTGTAGGTACTCGGATCATGGATGTTGATACCCAAGAAGGTCTTGGTGATTTAACTCAACATGGTCAAAGAATTTTGGTTGCAAAAGGCGGTTTCCACGGCTTGGGGAATGCGCGTTTTAAATCAAGTACTAACCGAGCGCCTCGTCAAAAAACATTGGGCACACCAGGTGAAGTACGTAACCTTAAACTAGAGCTATTATTATTAGCTGATGTTGGTTTATTAGGTTTGCCAAATGCAGGTAAGTCTACTTTTATTCGTAGTGTATCGGCAGCGAAACCAAAAGTAGCTGATTACCCATTTACTACGCTGATTCCAAATTTAGGTGTGGTACGTCCAGAAGCAAATAAATCATTTGTTATTGCAGATATCCCAGGGTTAATCGAAGGTGCCTCTGATGGCGCTGGCTTGGGTATTCGCTTCTTGAAACATTTAGAGCGTTGCCGTGTATTACTGCATATTATCGATGTAATGCCTGTCGATGGTTCAAACCCAGTAGACAATGCATTTGCAATCATCAATGAGTTGCACCAGTACAGTCCTAAGCTGGCTGAAAAACCACGTTGGTTAGTATTTAATAAAATAGACTTATTACCTGAAGATGAAGCACAGGCGCTATGTGAGCAAATTGCTGAAGAGTTAGGCGAGACTGAAAATATTTATCATATTTCTGCAATTAATAAGCTAAATACTCAACCATTAATTCATAACATCATGACGCTACTCGATAGCATGCCAAAAGAAAAATTTGTGCCAATTGAAGATGAAGAAGTTGAATTCAAATGGGATACTTATCATAAAGATGCCACTAAGAAGAATGATGACGACGACTGGGATAGTTGGGATGATGACGATTATGACGTTGAAGTTGTCTATGAGCGTTAGACTAAAGTAAATTATTTTAAAAGGAGCTGGTGCTCCTTTTTTCTTGTTTAATAAAAAAGTATTAGGTTTTAATGTGAAGATTTCAATGATTGCAGCTATGGCTAAAAATAGAGTGATTGGCCAAGATAATAATATGCCATGGCATTTACCTGCTGATTTACAGCATTTTAAAGCGGTTACTATGAATAAACCAGTAATTATGGGGCGCAAAACATTTGAGTCAATTGGTCGCCCTTTACCTGGTCGACGCAACATTGTTATTAGCCGAAACACTGACTACACTGCAGCTGGAATTGATGTTGTAGCATCCCCAGAGGCCGCTATTTCATTGGTGTGTGAGTCTGATGAAGTAATGGTGATTGGTGGCGGGAATATATATCAACAATTTTTAAAAAGTGCCGATACACTTTATTTAACGTTTATTGATCTTGATGTTGCAGGAGATACACAGTTTCCTGATTACGAACAATCAGCAAACTGGCAAGTTGTAGAAGAGCTGTATAATCAACCGGATGATAACAATATTTATGGTTATAAATTTGTCACATTGGATAAAGTTAAGTAACATTATTGCGGTTAGGCTTATAGGTTGATACAATATTAAACAACTAGGGTAGTTATAAAGTATTACACAAGGGTCTACAATGATAAAATTATCAACACTCGTTATTGCTGCAGCTGTTATTTCTGGTTCTGTTGCTTTTAGCGCGCCAGTAAAAGCGGATGATCAGTTAGCTGTTTCAATCTGTGAATACATAGCTGCGGACGATAAAAACCGTTTACGTGATAAGTTAAAAAGCTCACGTGTAAAAATTCGTAATATTTATGATGCAGTACAATGTAATGGTCTTAACTTGCTACGTCATGCAGTTGCCAGTAATGCCGTAGATACCGGTGAATATATTGTGAAAAACTTATCTAAAAGCTCTTTAGAAGATGGAGCAGATATAGCATGGGCCGAAGCAAATGGTCATGGCGGTTCTGCATTAATACCAGCAATTAAAGAACGTGCTGGTTTATAAGTTATAATAAATCATTAAAAAAGTCGCGATATCGCGGCTTTTTTGTATCTGAAACAAAAGTTTAACAGATTCGACCTCTATTGTAATTTTATCTGGTAGAATAGGCAGGTTATAAGCAGTTTAAGCAGTGAACAACTATGTTAAGTCCTTTTTATCAGCAACATGCTGATTATGTCTCTATTTCTCGTGAACAAGGGTGTCGTTTCGCAAAGTGCGTTGCTGATGATTACAATCCACTTCATGATAAAGATGCAAAACGTTTTTGTGTGCCTGGAGATTTATTATTTTCATTGGTATTAAGTCGTTATGGCATCAGTGAAAAAATGGAATTTACCTTTGCCGGCATGGTTGATGAGAATACCAAACTCAACTTCCCTGAGGGCGCAGATGAGTTTGATATTACCAGTGGCGATAAAGTCATGCTGAAGGTTAAGCGCGAAGGTATAACTAGCCAGTGCCAAACACTCACCGATAGTCTAATAAAAAATTACGTTGAGTTTTCAGGTACAACTTTTCCGCATGTTATTATTCCACTTATGGGCAATCAAGATGTCATGATCAACCCAGCTCGCCCTATGATTATCTATGAGTCAATGTTGATTAATCTCGATACATTAGAGATCCATGCACCGACGTTAGAATACGCAGAGCCGAGTTTTGAATATACAGGCAAGCGTGGGAAAATCACTTTGCGCTTTAACTTGTTAGAAAATGGTGTAAAAGTCGGCTGTGGTGAAAAGCACATGTTGGTATCAGGTATTCAACAATATTGCCAAGATACGGTGGATGATCTAATTACCTTCTATAACCAACGAAAAGAAACCCTCAAACCAGCTTGAACATTTAGCAAGCTTAGAAAGGCGCTGCAAAGCGCCTTTTTTGTTATTCGCTTTGGGCGTACAATAGCGCCATTATTTGTTACACAAAGCTAAACTTATGTCTGCGACTACTTTCTCTGAGTTAAAACTCGATCCTGTACTGCTTAATGCACTTGAACAAAATCAATATCATACCCCTACGGCGATACAGCTAAAAACTATTCCGCTGATTTTAGCTGGTCATGATGTTATGGGGAGTGCACAAACAGGAACAGGTAAAACAGCTGCTTTTGTATTACCTCTGTTACATAAATTACTTAATACACCAAGTAAAGATGAGCCAGGTACTGCTCGAGTACTTATTTTGACACCAACTCGAGAGCTTGCTCAGCAAGTCTTTGCTAGCTTTGAAAAATACGCGCAAGGTACTGATATTAAAGGCGCGCTTGCTTATGGTGGTGCCAGTATTGGCCCGCAAATTAAAGCCATGAAAGATGCACAAGTTGTAGTGGCAACGCCAGGGCGATTGCTGGATCACATAATCAAAGGCAGCATTAAACTATCTAGTGTTGATTCACTGGTGTTTGATGAAGCAGACCGTATGCTTGATATGGGCTTTATTGACGAAATTAAACGTATATTGCGCCATGTTCCCAGTGATCGTCAGACCTTACTATTTTCAGCGACCTTTGACGATAGTGTATTTGAGCTCAGTAAAAAGTTATTAAAAGATCCAAAACTTGTTGAAGTCAATAAACGTAATTCTGCGGCTGTAGAAGTTGAGCAAATCATTTACGCGGTTGATGAAGACCGTAAACGTGAGCTTGTCTCGCACATGATTGGCATGAAAAACTGGCGCCAAGTACTGATCTTTACTCGCACAAAGCAAATGGCCGATCAACTCGCCAAAGAAATGTGTAAAGATGGCTTAAAAACACAGTCAATTCATGGTGATAAATCTCAAGGTGCACGTGATAGAGCACTGCAAGATTTTAAAGAAGGTACCACTCGTGTACTCGTGGCAACCGATGTTGCAGCTCGGGGTCTAGACATAGCGTCGTTAAAGTATGTGATTAATTTTGAATTACCCTATATAGCTGAAGATTATGTCCACCGTATTGGCCGCACTGGGCGCGCTGGCGAGCAAGGCTTAGCGATGTCATTAGTCAGCCTTGACGAGCAGTGGTTACTTGAAGAAATTGAAGTGTTGCTTGATACTCGTCTAACGCCGCAGTGGTTAGCGGGCTATGAACCGGATCCAAATAAAAAGCCCAAAGATAATCGCAAAAACTCTAATAAGTCGCGAAAAGATCGAGATAAAAAACGTATTACAGGGCAAAGAGCACCTAGTAGACGCCGTAAATAAAAGCTTTCAGTTTTTAGTTATCAGCTGTCAGTAAAGCTCTAGCACGGCGCTAAAACGAGCGCCGTAGCTTTATTGTTTTATATGCTAAATTCAGTAGTCAATAGTATTAATAATAAAGCGCGATATAACTTTACTAAGCTAGAGTGCCCTCTAAAAAGATAAATTTTTAAATTAAAATCGCAGCTAAAGGTTCTTACTTCAATTTAGTGTAGTTATTTCATATGGTTTATCTGCGGATTTTTTCGTAACCATAATAAGCTTAAACCCTTTACCAAATGCATCAATTACCTGCCAGTCAATACGAACTAATGCGTCTTGAACTTTATCAGCATTGAAATCGCCTGTGGCAACAACGTAGTAAAACATCTGATCTGTTTCTGTCTCAACCTTTATTGCTCCACTAATGTCCAATGATGTATTAAACTTTTTATGGTATTCACTTAGTGTTTTACCTCGCCTTTGGCTTTTATCATGTTTATTAACATAAGGGTAAGCTGTAGCAGGAAGATTGCTAATATCCTTTTTATCAAGAATTTCCTGTAAATAACTGACGTTTGAACTTTTAGCTTGGGAGTACTGTTTTAATGCGGCACAGTTCGCTTTCAACATCTGTAACAAATGAAATTCGCTCACTGTTATATCATCAGAAGCGGTTTCTTCTACTTGTTTACAGGTAGAAAAGTGTACATTCTTCTCTGAACGTAAAGTTAAATCATAATTTAATTTAATGCTCTGGTAATCCATCACAATTTCAGATTCTAAACCTGTAAAATAATTAGTAAATAATTTAGGTTTTATTTCATTAGCAGATAATTTTGAGCAGCTAACACAGATAAATATCGATAATACTAATGATAAGTTTTTCACGGTGTCGTTACCTTTATGCTGTTAGCCGCAGATAGCTTTGCTCTTACGTAGTTATTTCTTTCTGCGCTGAGTTGAGGACGATAGCTTTCTTTAGCTGCTTTAATCCAATCTCCAGTTTTGATTGCTTTATCAAACTCAGTAAACTTCGTGACAATTTTTACTGCACCTAAGTTAAAAATCATATCAAATAATGCGACTTGTATATTTTTGTATAATTTATCAAAATCATCATAATAACCATTAGACTTTTTATATAGAGTAGAAAGCTCTCTGTAAAAAGAATCCATATGTTTGTCTAGTTGGCGTGTAATTTCTACATCTTTAATTATGAGTGTAGTAAATTGCTTATACCATTCAGCTTTATAATTTCTTTTTTGTTTAGCTATTGTTTCAAATTCTTTTTGCTTTTCTAGAGGAGTTGCAGGAGGACCCGGTTGATTGTTAACTACTTTATTCATTGGGAGCAGGGTTGCAGCTTGTTTGTTTTTTATCATATGACCTACGTCTGTGGTTACATAGCCCTGAGAGTCTAGATAAAAGTGATTAATTTTTTCTCATATTTTATAATGTTTTTAATTACTTCTTATTTCACCTGTGGATTTAATGGCATTTAAAATTCCTTTTAATAGTATTACCTAATTAGCATACAAGAATACTTAAAATTACCTAAAAAAACAACAATCATGAACACTAGTTCACTTAAAAATAATGGGCAGGCTCAAGTTTAACTCTATTAAGCAATCTGTTTTTCAGCAAGATTTAATTCCATTGTCGCTTTTAATAAGCGGTAAAGATTAATTGATGCATCAATTTCTTCTTTACGGTTGGTTAAACTTTCAATATTTAACCCCAGTGGCACGTCTAAATGCGCGCAACTTCTTAGTATTAAATCTAAGTTTTCACGGCAAATACGTACAGATTCACTCAGTGGGTTTTGCGAATCAAGCATCCGCCATTTAGTTGCATCAGGTACGGAAATTCCTAACCATTGCATAAACTCTAAGGTTTTTTCACTGCCACAGGGCGTAAAGGTTAGAATAATACGTTTAGGTTCGATACCTTGAGCTTTACAGCTGCGCGCATAACTGGTGATCAAATCCACGGTTGCTTGCGCGTTATACACAGCTTGTGAGATAAAAAATTTACAGCCTTGCGTGGTTTTTTCAAGTAAGCGTTCATGTTCATTACGTTTACTTGCGTGGCGCTCGGCAATGGTAACGCCTCCTAAAAAGAAGTCTTGAGGCTGTTCGCTTAAGACTTTATAAGCATCAGGCAGGCTTAATTTAATATCCCCGTCAGATGATGGACTACCGACTAATACTAGGTTTTTTAAATTAAACTGGTTTTTAGTTTCGCTTAACCACTGTTTAAATTCGGCCACACCGCGCTGTGCAACACTTTTATAAGTGATCACTTCTTGATGCGATAAATTACGTAGTAAGTTACTGTATTCTCGAGGATCTACCGTTTGCTTGAACGGAAAAGGGCGAGGCATCTCAGTGCGACTACTTTCATCTTGAATGTCATAAATAATCACGCCATCGTATTCAATTTCATGCAAACGAGCTAAGAGCTTTTGGGCGATAATTTCAAGCTGCGCTTTATCAGTACCAATACGTGGTGGGGTGGTACCAATTAAGTACACACCCTGATTGGTGTCTTCAATTTTCTCTTGTAGTGATAAAGCCATAATCCTCATTCCAGCTAAGTTAGTATCTATGGCAAATAATATAGCAGCCATTTAGACGTCTAGATAGATTTTTTTAGTGAAACTTTTTCAACGAAGATGAGTTTTATTCATGTTGCTCTGAATGAAGAGTTCTGTGTTACACAACTGTTTACATAATTTATTGCCTCAGGGGTCTTATATTGACTTGCTTTGTTGCATAATCGGATGACTAAAAACAAGAAATTTATTCAACTAACAAGGGATAGCAATGAAATTTAAATTATTAGCAACGAGCCTTGCGGTAACGCTTGCACTGGGCGGTTGTGCAAGTAACAGCGGCTCAAACATGGTCAAAGAGGTTGAGATTGAGCAGTCAACGGTTGCCAGTAGTAATGATCGGGTGTTCTCACAAGATTATTTATTAGAAGAGCTTGATAACGGTTTACGCGTTATGGTGGTGAAAACTGATTACCCTGATGTGGTATCACTACAAATTCCAGTCTCTGTCGGTTCTCGTAATGAAGTCGAAGCAGGTAAAACCGGTTTTGCACACTTTTTTGAACATATGATGTTTAAAGGCTCTGAAAAATATCCGCAAGATGTGTATTCTGATATTCTAAAAAATTCAGGGGTTGATAATCGCGCTTATACAACCAATGATTACACTAACTATCACTTAAACTTTTCAAAGCAACATCTTGATAAAGTACTTGAAATTGAAGCGGATATTTTTCAAAACCTGACTTATTCAGAAGAGCAATTTCGTACCGAAGCATTAACAGTTAAAGGCGAATACCTTAAAAATAATGCCAGCCCGGTTCGTAAGTTACTTTCTGCAGTACGTAATGAAGCATTCGAAAAACATACTTATAAACATACCACCATGGGCTTTTTTGCAGATATTGAAGCCATGCCGGATCAAATTGCATACGGTAAAGAGTTTTTTGCTAAGTTTTATAAACCTGAATATGTGTCATTAGTGATTGTAGGCGATGTTGATCCAGCTGAAACTATGGCTATGGTTAAAAAACACTGGGGCCAATGGCAAAAAGGCAATTTCGTTGCTGATATACCAACCGAACCAAAACAGCAAGCGGCGAAATATATACATGAACAAAACGAAGGCTTACCAGGGCATTGGTTATTAGTATCGTATAAAGGCACAGCCTGGCAGCCAAAGCAAAAAGACAGAGCCGCGCTTGATTTACTGTCACAGCTTTATTTTTCAACCAACTCAGAGCTTTACCAAGAGTTAGTGGTTGATAAACAAATTGCTAGCCAAATGTTTAGCTATAACCCTGATACCAAAGATCCCGGCTTATTACATGTTTTTGTGAAAGTTGAAAATGAGGCTGATTTAGCGGTTGCTCGTGATGCAATTAATAGCACCTACGCAAAAGCTCGCACTGAGTTGGTTGATAGCCAAAAGTTAGCTGATTTAAAATCCAATCTTAAATACAGCTTTATTAACGGCCTAGACTCCTCACAAGCTATAGGTTCAACTCTTGCCAGTTATATGCATTTTGAACGCGACCCAGAAGTCGTCAATCAATTATATGCAACGGCTGACAGCATCAGCGCACAAGATATTCAAGATATTGCTAATAAATACTTTGTCGATAGTAGCCGTACTACCGTGACTATGTCAGCGCTTGACAAAGTGGCAGACTTTGAGCAAGAAGTGGATTTAAATAGCCTTGTTGCTAGCAAGCACACAGTGCAACAGCGTCATTTTAAAGTGCTAGATAAAACCAATAGTTCGCCATTGATTGATATTAACTGGTTATTCCATACCGGTGCTGCGGCTGATCCTAAAGGTCAAAAAGGCGTAGCTGCACTCACTGCGGCCATGCTTGCTCAAGGTGGTTCACAGGCGAAGAGCTACAACGACATTAAACAGGCACTTTATCCATTGGCAGGTAGCTTTGGTTATCAGATAGATAAAGAAATGATTTCGCTACAAGGGCGTGTCCATAAAGATAACGCTGCACAATGGTATGCACTGGTTAGTGAGCAGTTACTAAATCCTGGCTTTAGAGAAGATGACTTTAAACGCCTTAAGAAAGAGCTCATCGACGGCATAAAATCTGGCCTAAAAGCCTCAAATGACGAAGAGCTAGGTAAAGAAGTGCTTTATCATAAGCTGTATCAAGGTCACCCATATGAGAGCTATAACTACGGTGATCTATCTGATTTAGAAGCATTAACACTTGATGACGTGAAAGCGTTTTATGCGAAAGAATTTACTCAAGCTAAACTAACTGTCGGTTTAATTGGCGCAGTACCTGAATCACTTAAAGCAACCATGTTTAGCGATTTAAGTGCTTTGCCTAAAGGTCAGCAAAGTCGTTTATCGATTCCTGATGCACCAGCGCTAAAAGGTCATCACGCTACAATTGTAGAAAAATCAGCGCAATCGACTGCGGTATCGTTTGGCTTCCCAATTGATACCATTCGTAGCGGTGAAGACTGGACGGCACTGTGGTTAGTTCGCTCATACTTTGGTGAGCACCGCAGTTCAAACTCATATCTTTATGAGCGCATTCGTCAAACCCGCGGTATGAACTACGGCGATTACGCGTATATTGAGTATTTCCCACGAGGTATGTTCCAGACTAAGCCTGATGCAAACTTAGGCCGCTCTGAGCAAATATTTCAAGTATGGCTTCGCCCGCTGCGCTCGAACAATGACGCTCATTTTGCAACGCGTACCGCTTTATTTGAACTTGATAAGCTAATCAAAAATGGCATGACAGAAAAAGACTTTGACGCAACGCGTAACTTCTTAATTAACTTTGTGCCGCAAATGGTAGCAAGCCAAAACCGTCAATTAGGGTATGCGCTAGATAGTGAGTTTTACAACACCGATACTTTCGTAAAGTATGTAACGAGCAAGCTTGAAAAACTGACAGTAGCTGATGTAAATCGTGTCATAAAAGAGAACTTACAAACGGATGATATTCAGTATGTGTTTATCACCGGCGACGGAAAAGATATGCAAAAGCGCCTAGCGTCAGAGCAAACATCCCCTATGGTATATAATGCAGAGAAACCAGCTGAATTAGTTGCTGAGGATAAAGTAATCGCTAATTACAAACTGGCAATACCAGCGAAAAATATTGAAGTACTTGCTGTAGATAAAATATTTCAATAAATAATTAGTCTAAAGGTTCAAAGCCCGCATATTATTAATATGCGGGCTTTTTTATGTTGTTAGTAAATAGTAACTTTATTGTTGCTTAGTATAACTTAGCTGTTTAAGTAGCTGGGGATAGAGAGAAATGCTACATTCTATCGCTGGGCAAGTAATTGCTAATATAATCTTGGAGTTAATGTGTTTGAAACTAAAGAGTTTCTAAAGCTGATACTGGACACTGTTTCAGAACATATTGTTGTGATAAATGAGTCCGGAGATATTCAGTACATTAATCAAAGCTGGCGAGCGTTTGGAAATCAAAATAACGGCTCATGCAACTTAGATTGGTATAGCCAAAATTATCTTCGGGTTTGTGAACTTGCAGCCAAAGATGATGAATATGCATATACCGCACTAAAAGGGATTAAAAGTGTTATCGTAAAACAGCAAGATGAATTTTATTTGGAGTATCCATGTAACAGTGATACTGAGCCTCGCTGGTTTATGATGCGCGTTGTGCCATTGCAAATCAAAGAGCAACGCTTCATTGTGATCAGTCATTTAAATATTACCGAACGCATATTGGCTGAGCAGCAAGTACATAAGTTAGCTCGTATTGATGGTTTAACACAAATAGCGAATAGACGTTGTTTAGATGACTTCTTACTCGAAGAGTGGAATCGATGTCAGCGACTCTCTTTGCCATTGTCATTTGCAATGATAGATCTTGATCACTTTAAAATGCTTAATGATAGCGCAGGGCATCTAGTCGGGGACGAGTGTTTACAGCAAGTTGCAAAGTTGCTGAACTCATTTTCACGCAGAACCAGCGATTTATGTGCACGTTTTGGTGGTGAAGAGTTTGCACTGGTGCTTGGTAATATTAAATTCGATGAAGCCACCGTGCTGCTGAAGCGTTTTAAAAGTGAATTAGCCCACTTAAAAATTAGTAATAATGGCGCAAATGCGAAAAATATTTTAACTGTTAGTATTGGCTTAGTCACACTGATACCTACAGCTAATAGCAGCCCAACAAAATTAATTGAAAAGGCTGACTCCTTACTTTATGAAGTGAAATATTCTGGCCGCGATGGCATGTTGGCGGTAGATGAAAGTTGTACTAGCGATAACCAAGTTCATTAATTATCGGTAGTGGTTACTTTGTTCATACTGGTAGTCGATTAATAGTTGAAGTTATTTTACAAAAACCAATGCACAGAATAAAAAACGAACATGTAAGTCTACATTTCAGTATATTTCTCATTGTAAATTCAACGATGTAAGTATTTACTGCAAACTAAAATATATGCTCACTTTGTACTTTACTACTACGGTTTTTACTTACCAACTCATCATTTATATAGACTTATTCTTCACTGGTGAAGTAGCTGCCAAGGGAGGCTATTTTGTCATATGACAGGATAACTTTCATTGATGTTTAGTTATTGAGTTTTAAAATTTATATTTTTTATAGCGACGGGTTAATTTTATCTACTGTCGTAACTCATTGTGTAAAACTATAATGAGATTATTAAAGAATGATTTTGAAATTTAGTTATATCTAATAACCATAACAAATAATCGCAGCGTTAACACATCTGACTTGAAATCCGTTAAACTGCATAAAAGCTTATCTTCGTATTAATTTAAGGCCGTCCTATGCGTCATGAAATTTGGCAACAGCTCCGCACCGAAGCAAATGAAGTCGTTACCCGTGAACCTCTGTTAGCAAGTCATGTGTATTCATGCATTTTAAATCATGAGTGCTTAGGGTCTGCGTTGAGCTTTATTGTTGCTAATAAGCTGGCAGACGCAGTGGTATCTGCATTTACTATCCGGGAGTTATTTGATCAGGCTTTTGTTGAATGTGATCGAATGCTTACTCATGTTGCCCATGATATAAAAGCCGTTAAAGATCGTGATCCCGCTGCCGATACATATTTAACTGTGATATTAAATTTAAAAGGTTTCCATGCAATTCAAGCACATCGACTCGCCCATTGCTTATGGTTACAAAACCGTAAAGAGCTCGCTCGCTTTATTCAAAGCCGTACCTCAGAAGTATTTGGCGTTGATATCCATCCTGCTTGTAAAGTCGGCCATGGTATTATGTTTGACCATGCAACTGGTATAGTGATTGGTGAAACAGCTGTTATTGAAGATAACGTCTCTATTTTACAATCAGTTACTCTAGGTGGTACTGGTAATGAAAAAGGCGATCGTCATCCGAAAATTCGCGCCGGTGTTTTAATTGGTGCTGGGGCTAAAGTGCTCGGCAATATTGAGGTCGGCGAGGGCGCCCGAATTGGCGCAGGCTCAGTGGTATTGAGCGCCGTACCACCTCACACCACGGTAGTTGGCGTGCCAGCTAAAATTGTTGGTAAACCAAATTGTCCCTGTCCAGCGCAAAGCATGAATCAAAACTTTTTAGAAGTTGAAGCTGAAAACGAATCGCACACCAGCGCAATGCTATAAATCAAAATTAACCATAAATGGAATTATAAATGAGTAATAATGGTTTGTTTTCTCGTGTGCTGGCGTTTGCTGCTGGCGTGGTTTTAACTTGGGGTTACTTTCAGTTGACCTCAAGCAAGACAACACCTGTTCATACACTGCTAACACACGAGGTTGAGCAGCAACGCAATATAATGGCGACGGACGAAACAGCTGTTGCTAATCAAGCTGCAAATTTTGCACAAGCGATTGATAGCAAAAAAATGGCCATTGCACCACAACAGCAAATGGCAGAAGAGCAACCGCTTGAGCAACAAGTGCAACAGCTCAAGCGTGAGTTACTGCAACAGCAAAAATTAGTAAAAGCTTACGAACAACAATTGCAAGCACCGTCCGATTTTGAACAAGCTTTGCTAGACAAGTTTACTGAGCAAAGTCGCAATGAAGAGTGGGCTTATCGTACCGAGACTGCCATGAAAGACTTTTTACAGATTGCTGATCTTGGCATCACCCCTGAATTGGTTAGTGCGCAGTGTAAAAGTTCGGTATGTAAATTTGAACTTGCAGCGCCAAAGGATGTAGATGATTTTGATCATACCCAATGGCGCGAACTCAACGATAAGTTGGTACAACAAGACTTTTGGCAGCAATTTAAAGTCAGTACTTCAAAATCAAGCGATCGCGATTTTTCATTATTATTAAGTACTGAGTCAGAATAACGAGCCTCAGCTGACACGAGCTTGAATTACGCCATCAGCAAGCTCGGTTACAATTAAATCACCTTGAGTTACTTGCTTAATAGACTTAATCACTTGCCCTTGCTCATTTTTAGTGATGCTATAACCACGAGCGAGTACATTGAGCGGACTTACAGATTCTAATCGGCTAGCCTGCATTGCGAGGGTATTTTGGGCACTGTGTAATTGTTGCTGCATGGTTTGTGTTAAACGCCCTTGCAGTTGCTGTAATTGATGACTTGCCTGAGTAATTTTGCGATCTGGTGAGCGCTGCATTAGTCGCGGCGTTAGATTATTTAAGCGGCGCTCATATTGATAGAGCCGATGTTGTATCGCCTGCTGTAATGCTACTGTCAATTCATCTAAACGTTGCGCTTGTTGATTTAACTGATTACGCGGGTGACATAATGTTAAACGGTGCTCAAGTGCTGTTGCAACGCTTTGCTTTGCAGATAACTGATGTTTAAACGCATTGGCTAAGCGATTTAATTGTTGTTGGATTTGATTATAAAGTTCGCTGCTATTGGGGCTAACAAGCTCTGCAGCCGCGCTTGGCGTTGCGGCGCGCACATCGGCAACATAATCGCTAATGGTGGTATCAATTTCATGACCGACAGCACTGATAATTGGTAGGTTACTGGCAAAAATAGCGCGTGCCAGTAGCTCATGGTTAAAGCACCATAAATCTTCTAGTGATCCACCACCGCGGCCTAAAATAATTACATCAACTTCATTGCGGGCATTAGCAATATTGATTTTATCAATTAATTGTAGGTGCGCGTCTTTACCTTGCACCATAGCAGGGTAGATCACGACTTCAAGTTGTGGCGCTCGACGCTTAAGTACCGTTAAAATATCTTTGATAGCCGCCCCTGTGGCTGATGTAATAACACCAACACGATGCACAACCCCAGGCAATGGTTGTTTATGGGCGGAGCTAAATAAACCTTCGGCGGCTAAGCGCATTTTTAATTCATCAAACTGTTGCTTTAGTTGCCCTTCGCCAGCAGCTTCCATGTGTTCAACAATCAGCTGATAGTCACCACGCGGTTCATACAGCGATACTCGGGCTCGAACTGTCACTTGTGCGCCATTTTCAGGGCGATAGCGTTGGCCTCGATTGTTGCCTCGCCACATCGCCGCTTTTACTTGAGCGCGATCATCTTTGAGCGTGAAATACCAATGACCAGAGGCTGGTGTAATGAAATTTGATATTTCGCCGGTTAAATTTAACGATGCGAATCCTTGTTCGAGTACGGTTCTTATTTCTCTATTTAACCTAGAAACGGTATAAATCGTTTGCTGCTGGGATGTTACGGCCATAAAGCGACTCTAAAAAGCGATGATGGGGGTATTTTATCATAAATAATTGTGAAATCTTATTTACTCGTGCCCACAACGCTGATAAAATTTGGCCGCAATTCCTTAAACAAGATCCACATGTGAGAAGTTGCCAAAATGCTTAGAATTGCTAAAGAAGCTCTTACCTTTGATGACGTACTTTTAGTACCCGGTCATTCTACTGTTTTGCCACACACGGCAAACATTTCAACTCGCTTAACGCGTGGTATCAAACTTAACTTGCCGCTAGTTTCAGCATCTATGGATACTGTTACCGAAGCACGCTTAGCGATTGCGCTAGCGCAAGAGGGCGGTTTAGGTTTTATCCACAAAAACATGACAATTGAAGAACAAGCCAAAAACGTACGTAAAGTTAAAACGTATGAAGCGGGTATTGTTTCTTTCCCTGTTACTGTGACAGCGGATTTAACCATTGCAGATGCAATTGTACTTGCTGAAGAAAAAGGCTTTTCAGGTTTTCCGGTAACGGACGCTGAAAACGGCCTTGTTGGTATTGTTACCAGCCGCGATATGCGTTTCGAAACCAAGCTTGAGCAACCGGTTTCAACAGTGATGACTAAAAAAGAAAAGTTAGTCACTGTAAAAGAAGGTGCTGCGCGTGATGAAATCTTAGGATTAATGCACGAACACCGTATCGAAAAAATCCTTGTTGTTGATGATGCGTTTAAATTAAAAGGCATGATCACAGTAAAAGATTATCAAAAAGCACAAGACAAACCACATGCATGTAAAGATGAACAAGGTCGTTTACGTGTAGGTGCTGCTGTTGGTGTAGGCCCAGGTACTGATGAGCGTATTGCTGCATTAGTCGAAGCGGGCGTTGATGTATTACTAATTGATACCTCACATGGTCATTCTCAAGGTGTTATCGACCGTGTTGCACAAACTCGTCAAACTTACCCTGAACTACAAATTGTAGCAGGCAATGTGGCAACAGCTGAAGGTGCGATTGCGCTTGCCGACGCCGGTGTTGATGCAGTTAAAGTAGGAATTGGCCCAGGTTCAATCTGTACTACGCGTATTGTTACCGGTTGTGGTGTACCACAAATCACAGCTATCTCTGATGCTGTTGATGGCCTAAAAGGTCGTGACATTCCAGTGATTGCTGATGGTGGTATTCGTTTCTCAGGTGATATTGTAAAAGCACTTGTTGCTGGTGCATCATGTGTGATGGTTGGCTCAATGCTAGCGGGTACTGAAGAAGCGCCTGGTGAAGTCGAGCTTTACCAAGGCCGTTACTACAAGTCATACCGTGGTATGGGCTCGCTTGGTGCGATGAACCAAAAAGAAGGTTCATCAGATCGCTATTTCCAAAAATCAAATCAAGCAGACAAGCTTGTGCCAGAAGGTATTGAAGGTCGTGTGGCTTATAAAGGTCCAATCGCGACAATCATTCACCAACAAGTTGGCGGCCTGCGCAGCGCAATGGGTTTAACCGGTTGTGCAACGATTGAAGAATTAAACACTAAACCTCAGTTTGTACGTGTTACTTCAGCAGGTATGGGTGAGTCACATGTTCATGATGTGCAAATCACCAAAGAAGCACCTAACTACCGCTTAGGTTAATAGCTTCAAATCTATTAAAATTACTGGGCTAGCTTCGCTAGCCCTTATTTATTATAGTCATTCAGGTAACCTGAGTGCTAGTTCTTGACTAACGAGACCCTCAATGAGCAAAGACATTCACGATTCACGAATTCTTATTTTAGACTTTGGTTCGCAATACACGCAATTGATCGCCCGCCGTGTGCGAGAAATTGGTGTTTACTGTGAACTGTGGGCATGGGACGTAACGGAAGAGCAGATCCGTGAGTTCAATCCACAAGGTATCATTCTATCTGGTGGCCCTGAGTCAACAACCTTAGAAAACAGCCCGCGTGCCCCTGAGTATGTATTCAATGCAGGCGTACCTGTACTTGGTATTTGTTACGGCATGCAAACAATGGCTACTCAGCTTGGCGGTAGCGTTCATAGCTCTGATAAGAAAGAGTTTGGTTACGCGCAAGTTGAAAAAGTCGGTAACTGTGCATTATTTGACGCTATTGAAGATCATATTACTGATGGTGGCAATGGCATTTTAGACGTGTGGATGAGCCATGGTGATAAAGTAATGGAAATTCCAGATACTTTCAAAACCACAGCTAAAACATCTACTTGCCCACATGCGGCAATGTCTAACGAAGAAAAACGTTTTTACGGCGTACAATTCCACCCAGAAGTAACCCACACTCATCAAGGCCAACGTTTGCTAGAACGCTTTGCGATTGATATTTGTGGTTGTGAAAAACTGTGGACTGCTGCAAAAATCATTGATGACGCCATAGAGCGCATTAAAGATACTGTGGGTGATGACGAAGTAATCTTAGGTTTATCTGGTGGTGTTGATTCATCAGTGGTGGCTATGCTTATTCACCGCGCGATTGGCGACCGTTTAACCTGTGTATTTGTTGATAACGGTTTACTGCGTTTAAACGAAGGTCAGCAAGTAATGGATATGTTTGGCAATAAGTTTGGCCTAAACATTATCAAAGTGGATGCCGAAGAATTATTCTTAGCGGATCTTGCTGGTAAATCAGACCCAGAAGACAAGCGTAAAGCGATTGGCCATACATTTATTAAGGTATTTGATAGCGAATCTAAAAAGCTTAAAAATGCAAAATGGTTAGGTCAAGGTACTATCTATCCAGATGTTATCGAGTCAGCAGCGTCTGCAACTGGTAAAGCGCATGTGATCAAGTCTCACCATAATGTGGGCGGCTTACCAGATGACATGGAAATGGGCTTAGTTGAGCCACTGCGTGAATTATTTAAAGATGAAGTACGTAAAATTGGTTTAGAGCTCGGTTTACCGTACGACATGCTTTATCGTCACCCGTTCCCTGGGCCTGGTCTAGGTGTGCGTGTACTTGGCGAAATCAAAAAAGAGTACTGTGACTTATTACGCCGTGCTGACGCTATCTTCATCGAAGAACTACACAAAGCCGAGCTTTACCATAAAGTAAGCCAAGCATTCACGGTATTCTTACCTGTGAAGTCTGTAGGCGTTATGGGTGATGCACGTAAGTATGATTGGGTTGTAAGTCTTCGTTGTGTAGAAACTATCGACTTTATGACTGCACGTTGGTCACATTTACCGTATGAGTTCTTAGGTCTGGTTTCAAACCGCATCATTAATGAAATCGACGGTATCTCACGCGTTGTTTACGATATTTCAGGAAAACCACCTGCGACAATCGAGTGGGAATAATTTTTAGGCCTGAAACGTCTGGCACTAACAGGCATTAAATCTTAATTAAGTCCGCGTAATTGCGGACTTTTTTTATTCGGAACATCACTGAAAAAATGCTGTGACACTTTGTTCTATAAGTCAAAATATAAGATCAGAGCCTTTCGATTGCGCAGGAAGATTTTATATAGCGTGATTGTTCATTAAGTGGCGCATTTGCTCAGTAATCCAATCTGTTAATTTATTGCTTGGGCTATCGAGTCGTTTTACTATGCCTATTTCAATTAATTGATCCGTTAAGAAGTCGGCTTGAGCTATTTTTATTTGTTCAAAAAACCAATGCGCCTTGGCGATATGCTCAGGCACGATGGCCCAGCCTTGATTCTGCGTTACCAATTCACAAATCAAATAATAACTGTCTAAATCCCAATGATCTGGGCTTAGGGCATTTTCGCGGTTTTCTCCTGAGCGGTTGCAGAGTACGAACTGACGATATTGTTGAAGTTGCGCAAGGGTCAATACATCTTCTTTAGCGAGAACGTGCTTGTTACCGACAATCAGGATTTTTCTAAAATACCCCAGAGACTGTAAGGTTAACTTGGGTGGCAAAGCACTGTTGCTAATCATAAAACCAATGTCGGCCTTTTGATTAGCAATGGCATTGGCAATGTCGTCTTGTGAGCCATTGGTAATAACCAAATGAGTGTTAGGAAACAAATCGCCTACTTGAGAAAAAATAGAATGGATGGTTTCCAGTGGTAAGGCTTCATCCAGGGCGATTCGTAACGAAATGGGCTCTTTGTTCGCAGCTGTAAGTGCTCTTGAATCTAATCGAAGGCATTGGTTAAGCACGGCTCGCGCTTCGGGAAGCATCTCTTTCCCCAGAGGCGTTAATACGGGGTATTTAGAGCTGCGATCAAATAACTCAAACCCTAAATCCAATTCTAAATTGGCTATGGCGCTACTAATTCGTGATTGTGCCTTTTGTAATTGCCTTGCTGCTGCAGAAAAAGAACCCTGCTCAGCGGCGGTAACAAAAGCCAGTAATTGATCCAATGTCCAATTCATTCCTATCTCCTAAACGGCCATTTAGCGGCTAGTTAAGCTTTTTAATCCATCCTTTAAGCGGATGGTAACTGACTTTCTTATATCTCAATTAAATATATTATGCCCGCATTATTACCTTCTGGATATTTAAGATGCAAGCTGCCCCACAAGTTCAACCGTCACAATCCGTCGCAGGCACGTTTTGGCGTTTTGCCATTCCTTCCATCGTCGCTATGTTAGTCAGTGGTCTATATCAGATCATTGATGGTTTCTTCGTTGGTCACTATGTTGGGGCAAACGGACTTGCAGGTATCAACATGGCAATTCCATTGCTTGGTTTAATCATGGGCTTTGGTTTGCTTGTTGGTATGGGAGGCGGCAGCGTGTTGTCTAAATATCGTGGCGAGAATAACCTCGTAGCCACTCAAGCAACACTCATCACAGCGCTTTTCTTGATTATTTTGATCGGCTTATTGGCCACAGTTGTGTTTATCGTTTTTGGTCAGAACCTGCTCAATATTCAAGGCGCGACCGGCGTCACCTTAGAGATGAGTTGGGGTTATGTGCAGATCATGTCGTTTGGGGCGCTTATTTCGGTTGGTGCCAGTGCCATGCCGATGTTAGTTCGAAATGACGATAGTCCAAACCTTGCGACGATCTTCATCATTGTTGGTGCTTTGACCAACATTGTCTTGGACTATGCTTTATTAGGCTATCTTGATATGGGGTTAAAAGGTGCAGCCATTGCTACCTTAATTGCTCAATTAGCCACGTGTATATTATGTTTACGTTACTTTATGTCGTCAAAAGCTAAAACCAAGCTATCGGTTAAACAACTTGATAAGACCATCGCCATTCATATCGTGCAATTAGGAGCGTCAAGCTTAGTGATGTTTATCTATTTCAGCTTCGTCATGGCGTTCCATAACATGCAATTTATGGCCTACGGAGACACCACGCAGTTAGCCGCATTTGCGATTGTTGGCTACTTAGCGAGCTGTTACTACTTCTTCGCTGAAGGCTTAGTCAGCGGATTGCAGCCACCAGTGAGTTACTACTTAGGCGCCAAGCAATACAAACGCATTAGCGAAACCGTAAAACTGGCTTTTTCTGTTACCGTTGGGTCCGGTATTGCTTTAGTAATATTGTTTAATATTTTTCCAGAAATCTTTATCAGCATTTTTACCACAGGCAATGATGCATTACTTGAAGCAAGCAAAAACGGTATTCGTTTACACTTAATGGCATTGTTTTTAGATGGCTTCTTATTCTTGGCGTCCATCTACTTCGTCGCCGTTGGTAAAAGCGGACAAGCCCTGTTTGTTTCCGTCGGCAATATGTTGATACAGTTTCCTTTCCTATTCATCTTGCCGAAATACCTAGGTATCGATGGTGTTTGGTTAGCCGTCCCTTTATCTAACATTGCCTTCGCATTGATCGTACTGCCGATGCTATTAAGCAACCTGAAAGGTTTTATGTACATGCATAAACAACAAAGTTTCGTTTAAAAAACAATAAGAAAAGAATAGTAAGGATATTTTTATATCGACGAGCGTTAAATAACTTTGGGGCAAAAGCGAGTTATGAATTTTAACAACAAGAGTCTGCATCACTTAGTATGACTTGATATGTAGCTGGTTGCTCATGTTTTGATACGCTTTAAAAGTGGACAACAAGTTGAGTATAAAAAGTGAATAGAATTGAATCTAACCGCGCTTACTACTGAAAAGAAGCATGGGCTTCGTTGTGATATGGCCGAATCATCAGTCTGGGCCAAAGCTGAACTAAAACGTCTGCGAGTAGCAAAAAGTAAAAAATGCTGAGCATGGATATATATGAAGGCTTATCCTAGTTTAGGTAAGTAATTATAAAAACGGCGAATTAGTTGGCTAATTCGCCGTTTTGTTTATTTAAAAAGCAGTTAAACTAAAAGAGTGATTTTTTTCTTTACCTTTAGCGAAACTTCTCTATAATTCGTCGTCATTGCAGGGGCGTAGTTCCAATTGGTAGAACAGCGGTCTCCAAAACCGATGGTTGGGAGTTCGAGTCTCTCCGCCCCTGCCACTTCTTCTTTACATAGCCTTGATTACTTCTTATATTGTTCCAGTTTTTAAATCTACTGAGTTTATATGCATCCACGATACGCAGCTATTTTTGGTATAGAAAACCTCGAACTAAATCAGCATTTCCGATTACAGTCTGTCGCTGAACAACGTTCTGATGCACCAAGTGCAGCGCCGCAGGTAAATATAGAGCTAAGTACAACGCTATTGGCTGATTTAAATCGCGCTATTGCGCCATTAAAAATTAGCCAAGTAGTGCAAAGCGATAAGCTTGCATGGCATGATGGTCAATTGAGCTTACCAACCCAGCAGCTTAATGCTGATAATAAACGCGCGCTATGGGCGCTGATGAGCACACACCTTGATAACCTTTGAATCTGTTACTGAATTATCCATTGATGCGTTGATGCGTGTTGAGAACGCATGTCACACTCATCCGTGGACAGTAAACACTATGCAATCATGTCTCGCTGGACGTTACTTTAATTTAGCTGCGTTTAATGAGCAGCAAATTATTGGTTTTTATATCGGTGAAAAAGCAGGGCCTGATTTTACTTTAATGGATATCTGCGTGGCACCTGATTTTCAGGGGCTGGGGATTGCCAAACAATTGCTTGCAGCGTTTATTGAATACGGCGAAAAGCATCACGCTGAAAACTTATTTTTAGAAGTACGTGAAACCAATACTCGTGCCATCGCCTTATATGAGCAGGCAGGCTTTAGTGAAATGTCGGTACGTAAAAATTACTACCCAAGTAGTGACCCATCAAAAAATGGCCATGAAGATGCTATCTTAATGGGAATGACATTACTTTTTGGTTAATGACTGTTCTTGTTGCAAGGTATATTTTATCGCTTCAATTAAGCTCAGTGCTAAATAATCACGGCGGTTGTGATCACGGCCACGTAAATTATCTTCAAGTGTGGCCGCCGCATGGTGAATATTACTAAAACCAAAACAACCAGCACTGCCTTTTAAACTATGGGCCAGCGCTCTGAGCTGTTCCCACTCACCATTATTGTATAGCTGCGTAACGTCGGTTAAATAACCTGGCAGTTTCAAGCGATAGTTGTCGTTGATCTGTTGAAATTTTTCGCTGTTTAGCAAGCTATCCCATTTATTCTGGCTGTCTTTTTCAATATTTAAATAGCTAACAAGCACACTTTCTAAGGCATCTTTATCGATAGGCTTAGCCAGTGCTTCGTCGCAACCGGCTTGCAAATAGGTGTTTACGTCATCTTTCATTACATTTGCGGTAAGTGCAATGATCGGCCCATCATAGGCTGCATGGCGGAGCATTTGTGTGGCTTCTAAGCCGCCCATTACCGGCATTTGCATGTCCATAATGATTAATTGATAGTCATTCACCAGCGCCATTTCAACAGCTTCTGCACCATTATTGGCTATATCAGGCTCAAGCCCCCATGTTTGCAGTAATAACTTGATTAGTACTTGGTTGTCAGGGTTATCCTCGGCGACTAATATATTGGCATCAAAGCTATTTTCTGCGAATGAAAGCTGTAAGTCCTTAGCGGGAGTTAATTGGCTTAACTCAGTCAGCATTGGCACTGTTTGTTGTTTATCAGCAGGTAAGTTACAGGCAATTTGCACGCAGAAACAGCTTCCTTGGCCTGGCGTGCTTGTTACATAAACATCACCACCGAGCAATTGTGCTAAATTTTTAGAAATACATAAGCCTAAGCCAGTGCCGCCAAAGCGTCGTGTTGTTGTTGTATCCGCTTGTTCAAAAGGTTTGAATACCCGTTCAACTTCTCGCTCTGACATGCCAATACCGCTATCTTTAATGGCAAATTCTATGAGTTGTAAATCACTGTTATAGGTAATATCTAATTCAATTAAACCTTGCTCGGTAAACTTCACTGCATTGCTGGCAATATTAATGAGAATTTGCTTTAAACGAGTGCTATCACTATTAATTATACGCGGTAATGGTAAGTGAAAATTGATATTGCAGTTAAGTTTTTTCTCTTGTGATAAAGGACGAATAATCGAATCAATATCATGAACTAACTGCACAATATCTAGCGGTTCTTTTTCAACTGCTAATTTTTCGGCTTCGATTTTAGACAAGTCTAAAATATTATTGATGAGTTCAAGTAAGTGTTTAGAGTTACGTAATATAGTATTTAGGTGCCAAGCGTCGCCGGTTGTATTTTGGCTGTGTAATAGCTGCTCAGTAAAGCCCATGATGGCGGTTAGTGGTGTACGTATTTCATGACTCATATTGGCTAAAAAGCGGCTTTTTAATTGGTTCGCTTGTTCCGCTTGGGCAATGGCTACCTCGAGTTGACTATTCATGGTTTCAAGTGCCTTGGTACGGCTTTCGACTTTATCTTCTAGGTGATGTTTATATTCTTCAAGTTCGTCTTGATAATGACGAATTTGGTTCACCATGTGATTAAAATCATTAAATAATACCCCCACCTCATCATTATTATGGGCAGGCAAATATACCGACAAATCGCCGTCACCTACTCGATGGCTGGCTGCCCCAAGTAACTCAATTGGGTTAAGTAGTAAATTACGTACCACAATAAAAATCAGCATCGGCAGGGTGATCACTGAAATAATCACGATCAAGGCGGTGATCAAACTGATCGCTTTGCCGGATTGATAAAGCAAGGCTTTGGGAATGGTAGAGACATAATAATAACCGCCGCTCATTTGGATGGCGTAAATCATCCGTTCAACCTTATCAATACTCGATAACTCTATGGTTGAGAGCTTACCTAGATCGGCTAAGTCGTGAATTTGTTGCAGCTCATATTCGCTAATATATTGACCGCGCTTATTGTAGTCTGAGCTAAATAATATTTTGCCATTGCTGGTCAGTAATAAATTTAAGGTATTGTTATAGGGCGCTTCTAAAATGCTGGTATTTAAAATCGATGGCTCAACATGCAACACAATAAACCCTAGTTGTTGCGGGCGTTTAAGGTAGTAATCAGCACTGTAAATACGTTGAATAAAATATAAGCTGGTAGTGCCATCTTGTTTTTGCACCATAAACTGTTGTTGGCGTAAGTTACTTTGTAAAACTTGTGAGAAAAATGGATAGCTGGTTGGAGCGGTATTTAAATTACTGGAGTAATAGGCGTCGCTTTGACCATCCGGAGAGACTAAATTTACGCTAACAATATCGGGGTAAGCTTCTGAATAGCTTGCAAATACATCCATTAGTGCGCCTAGGCGACGGGTGTAATTGCCGTTATCGCGTAAGTCATCTGCTAAAAAGTCACTTAGTACAGGGGAGGCCGAGAGTAACTTTGTAGTAGAGTGAAATGAATCGATGTAATTGAACATTTTTTGTTGTTGCTGTTCAACAAAACGGCTAACAATGAGCTCGGCTTGTTTTTGTGTGGAGCTGGTAACGTTGGTGAGAGTAAAGCCACCTAAAAACAATAACGGTAAAATCACCAAAGGCGTGATATACCATAATAATCTTATACTTAACTTACTTGTTCTCATACCCAAACAAAATATCCTCCATGTAATCTATCAATAGTATGCGTTAGCGTAAAATTACACAAGTTTAGTGCGTTCGCTGCAGCAAACGGGTTGAGCTGATTTTAAACCAAGTTATCGGCTAATTACTTGCAATCGTTGCTTTTTTGGCTAAGACAAACAAGGTATAATGTGACTAATTCTATTTTATATTTACAGTGCGTAGCGAAGACCTGTGCTTAGGTTTGTTTTTGGTTGCGCCTTGTTATGACTTAAAGCGGCTTACATGTCTAATTTATTAAACGAAATCAATACGCGACGCACGTTCGCGATCATCTCGCATCCGGATGCTGGTAAAACTACCATCACCGAAAAAGTACTGTTGTTCGGACAAGCTATTCAAAAAGCGGGTACCGTTAAAGGCCGTGGCTCTAATCAACATGCCAAGTCTGACTGGATGGAAATGGAAAAAGAGCGTGGTATCTCGGTCACGACCTCTGTTATGCAATTCCCATATAATAAAGCGCTAGTAAACCTACTTGATACCCCAGGACATGAAGATTTCTCTGAAGATACTTATCGTACCTTAACTGCGGTCGATTCATGTTTGATGGTGATCGATGCGGCTAAAGGTGTTGAAGATCGTACTCGTAAATTAATGGAAGTAACGCGCCTACGTACCACGCCAATTGTCACATTTATGAATAAATGTGACCGCGATATTCGTGATCCGATGGAGTTGTTAGACGAAGTTGAAACAGAGCTAAATATAGCTTGTGCACCGATCACATGGCCAATTGGCTGTGGTAAAGAGTTTAAAGGTGTTTATCATATTCACCGCGGCGAGACCTTGTTATACAAAACCGGCCAAGGTCATACTATTCAAGAAGTACGCAGCATTAAAGGGCTTGATAATCCTGAGCTTGATGCAGCGATTGGCGATGAGCTTGCTGGGCAACTGCGTGAAGAGTTAGAACTTGTTATTGGTGCATCGCACGAATTTGATTTAGAGCTATTTTTAGCGGGTGAGTTATCACCAGTGTACTTTGGTACTGCGCTTGGTAACTTTGGTGTTGATCATGTGCTTGATGGCCTAACTGAGTGGGCACCAACGCCATTACCGCGTGAAACAGAAGACCGTACTGTTGTTGCAACAGAAGAGAACTTCACTGGTTTCGTATTTAAAATTCAAGCGAATATGGACCCTAAGCACCGTGACCGTATTGCGTTTATGCGTATTGTGTCGGGTAAATACAGCCAAGGCATGAAAATGAACCATGTGCGTATAGGTAAACAAGTCAGTATTTCTGATGCGGTAACCTTTATGGCGGGTGATCGTGAGCGTGCAGGTGATGCTTTTGCAGGTGATATTATTGGTTTACATAACCACGGTACGATCCAGATAGGTGATACCTTCACACAAGGTGAAAAGCTTAAATTTACTGGTATTCCAAACTTTGCGCCGGAATTATTCCGCCGCATTCGTCTGCGTGATCCACTTAAACAAAAGCAATTATTAAAAGGCTTGGTGCAGCTATCTGAAGAAGGTGCAGTACAAGTATTTAGACCGCTTATTAATAACGACTTAATTGTAGGCGCGGTTGGTATATTGCAGTTTGATGTGGTTGTAGCGCGTTTGAAAGCAGAATATAACGTAGATGCTTTATACGAAAGCGTAAATGTAAATACCGCACGTTGGGTAAGTTCGACTGACGTTAAAAAGTTTGAAGATTTTAAACGTAAATGCGAAAGCAACTTAGCGCTTGATGGCGGCGATAATTTAACTTACATCGCGCCGAGTCGTGTAAATCTTAACTTATCAATTGAGCGCTATCCAGAAGTGACATTTAACCACACGCGTGAAAATTAGACTCAAATTTTAATTTAAAGCCCGCTAACGCGGGCTGGTAAAGGTAATAAATTACATGAATATTCGTACCCTACTAATTGAAAGAGCCATCGCAGCCATGACTGGCGCTGGCTTACCAGCAGATACTAACCCTGCGGTAACACAGAGTACCCGCCCACAATTTGGTGACTACCAAATTAATGGTGCAATGGGCGCTGCTAAAAAAATGAAAAGCAACCCGCGAGAGCTTGCACAACAAATTATTGATCACTTAGATGTAAGTGATATCGCAGATAAAACAGAAATTGCCGGCCCTGGTTTTATCAATATTCACCTAAAACCTGAGTTTTTAGCGCAAAGCTTAAAAGCGGCAAACCAAGATGCAAAGCTGGCTGTTGCTGAGCATGCACAACCGCAAAAAGTAGTGGTTGATTACTCATCACCTAATCTTGCTAAAGAAATGCACGTTGGGCATTTACGTTCAACGATCATTGGCGATGCAGTAGTACGCGCACTGGAGTTTCGTGGCGACACAGTTATTCGTCAAAACCATATGGGCGATTGGGGCACGCAATTTGGTATGCTGATTGCGCATCTGGAAGATCAAATCAGCCAAGGTGTTGATTTAGATTCTGTGGCACTTGCTGATCTAGAAACCTTCTACCGCGACGCTAAAAAGCGTTTTGATGATGAAGACGGTTTTGCAGATAAAGCGCGTGATTACGTAGTAAAACTACAAGGTGGCGACGCGCATTGTGAAAAACTATGGAAGTTGTTTATCGCAACCTCGGTAAAGCATTCTGAAGAAGTATACAAACGCTTAAATGTAACGCTTACACCAGACGACATCATGGCTGAAAGTGCTTATAACAGTGAACTGAACAATATCATTAAGTTATTACAAGATAAGAATATTGCTGTTGAGTCACAAGGCGCACAGGTGGTATTTTTAGATGAGCTGGCAAATAAAGATGGTGAGCCATCAGTGTTTATCGTGCAAAAATCAGGTGGCGGTTTCTTATACGCAACCACCGATTTAGCCGCCTGTGATTACCGTTCAAACAAGTTAGGCGCAGCCCGCATTTTAATTTTTGTTGATGCGCGTCAAAGCCTACACTTCAATCAAGTAGAGCTTACTGCACGTAAAGCCGGTTTACTACGCGATGAAACTAGCTACGAATTTTGCCCATTTGGCACCATGATGGGTGAAGACGGCAAACCATTTAAAACGCGTACAGGTGGCACGGTAAAACTTGCTGATTTACTTGAAGAGTCAATCACTCGAGCTGCTGCTAAGCTTGCTGAACGTGAGTCTGACTTAACTGATGAAGAGCGCAGTGAAATTGCCCGTAAAGTAGGTATTGGCGCAGTTAAATATGCAGACCTTTCTAAGCACCGAACCAGTGATTACATTTTCAACTGGGACAGTATGCTTAGCTTTGAAGGGGCAACAGCACCTTACTTACAATATGCTTATACTCGTATACGCAGTATTTTCCGTAAATCAGGCGAAGACGCAGCAAGCTTAAACGCAGATGTCGCTATTGTTGAACCGCAAGAAAAAACCCTTGCACTTAAACTACTGCAATTAGAAGAAGTACTTGATCAAATGATCAGTGAGGCAACACCGCACGTATTATGTAGTTACCTATACGAGCTTGCCAGCCTATACATGACCTTCTACGAAGCTTGCCCAGTACTTAAAGAAGGCGTAGAGCCAAGTGTACGCGATAGCCGTTTAGTGCTGTGTAATTTGGTAGCGGATACGCTGAAAACGGGCCTAGATCTTTTAGGCATCGAAGTCATGGAGCAAATGTAATCACCGTCGTATTTTAATCTAATACTGCGTTGTCCACTCGACTGACCCTAATCACATACAAATACGTATGCTCATAGGGATAAGTCGAGTGTCCGCCTTATCTTAGACTAAACTACTTAGGTGAACGTCTGCTGCGTGTAGTTCGCTTTAGCTGCGTTAATGAGTTTATTTAGCCTAAGTCACATACAAAATACGTATGCTCCTTGGCATAAATAAACTCACTGCCTTGCTAGCGCTCCTACACTTGCAGATGTGTAGTTTGGCACTTAGTTACTGACCCTAATCACATACAAGAGCGTATGCTCATAGGGATAAGTCGAGTGTCCGCCTTATCTTAGACTAAACTACTTAGGTGAACGTCTGCTGTGTGTAGTTCGCTTTAGCTGCGTTAATGAGTTTATTTAGCCTAAGTCACATACAAAAGTGACAAGGTACTAGGAAGAAATAGGCCCTAGGC
>NZ_JACJFH010000300.1:0-386 GCF_014164495.1 Pseudoalteromonas sp. SG41-5
TGCCTAGAAACCGAGCAAAACAATGTACAGTTTGTGATAAAGAACAATCAATTTATTGATGTTAAAAATGAACTCAAACAACAAACTAACAACGGCAATATCAATTACCAAAGTGCCGGCAACAACGCGTTCACAGGTAAAAAAATCGATGTAAAAGCTGACCAAGAGCTGTCATTAATTTCGGGGCGTGCGGTTAAAATAAACGCGCAAAGTGATATTTTACTAAAGACTAATAACAGTGATTTAAAGCTCAACGTACCAAATGGTTCAACGTTTTTACAAACCAGTAAGTCAATTAACATCACAGGCTCTGGGCAAGGCGATTTAATCATTCATAACGCCGGCGGCGAAATTAAACTCGATAGCCAAGGCAACGCCACCATCAT
>NZ_JACJFH010000301.1:0-383 GCF_014164495.1 Pseudoalteromonas sp. SG41-5
CGTGCCTTAGCACACAGTTTAGTGTGCCGACTTAGCTCAGCTGGTAGAGCAACTGACTTGTAATCAGTAGGTCAACCGTTCGACTCGGTTAGTCGGCACCATTTATTTAAATTAAATGTTTTAAACATTTAATTAGCACTGTTTAAGTGCCTCGATAGCTCAGTCGGTAGAGCAGAGGATTGAAAATCCTCGTGTCCGTGGTTCGATTCCGCGTCGAGGCACCATTTATCCAAAGTTATCAATCGTTTAAAATTGAAACGTGCCTTAGCACACAGTTTAGTGTGCCGACTTAGCTCAGCTGGTAGAGCAACTGACTTGTAATCAGTAGGTCAACCGTTCGACTCGGTTAGTCGGCACCATTTATTTAAATTAAATGTTTTAAA
>NZ_JACJFH010000302.1:0-372 GCF_014164495.1 Pseudoalteromonas sp. SG41-5
TCTTTAAAAACCTTACCTGTATGCGCTGTGTATGAAGGTAAATTTTTAGCTAACCTATAACCATTTTTATCTATTGCCACTTCACCAAAGTAAATTCTATTTTCTGACTTATCTAACCATTCAACCGCGACTTTTTCTGGGAATTTTTGATCGTAAACACTTACCGTCGCTCTAGTTTCACCATAGCAGCACCCAATTGCCCCTGACGGTATTCCCCATTCATCATCAAATACCACAGAGCGCCCCCAAATTGCATTGCCATTTTCGGTGCCGACACCTGCGACCATGTAATCAATTTTACCTGTTGACGAACATCCTACAGCGAATAATATTAAAGCGAGTGTGATAAGTAATTTTATGAGTTTGTCCATA
>NZ_JACJFH010000303.1:0-350 GCF_014164495.1 Pseudoalteromonas sp. SG41-5
GAGAGTACATAACTAACAGCTAAATGGTGTCTGTGGATGTGTTGTGCAGGCACGCAAAAATGTATGGCTAAACACTAATCTTAAACGATTCTAGCGCTCAGCCTTACAACATCCATGTTGTTAAAGAGCGGGTTTATTTTTACTTGAATTCAAGTTATCAATGAGTACATTTACTGCGCTGTGATTACTTCATGAACGGTATTTTCACGCTCAAAATTGAGATTGAATTGACCTTGGCGATTAATGGTAAAAATAGCGCGTGTCCAGTTTTCTGGTTGGTGTTGGGTGGCCTTTTCAAATAGGGTGTTGAATAAATCGACTATCTCGTCCGTCACGGTAATCGGCTGTTC
>NZ_JACJFH010000304.1:0-350 GCF_014164495.1 Pseudoalteromonas sp. SG41-5
TTTTCAATATTCTTGATTTTTTTCTCGCCACCCATAAATAAAAATGGCGCAAAGCCGTACACTTCATCAGCATTGAGTGGGCCATGTTTTTTTAATGCCGCAGGAAAAAGTGGTTTCTTTTGGTTATTTTTTATATCAAGTCGCTCAGGGTCTTGCAGTGCTATAAAATCTTTTGCAGTTTGGTTAGCCTTGCCAGCTTCAATATCTTGCTGATTTCCTTTTTTCGTTCGCATCCAATTAAGGTAAGGGCTGATTTCCACAGAATGTCCGGTTTTCTCACCGTAGAGTTTTAAATTGCCCCAGGCATTACGCGCTATAACATAATAAATATCATCTTGCTCAAACGGGGT
>NZ_JACJFH010000305.1:0-340 GCF_014164495.1 Pseudoalteromonas sp. SG41-5
TGTGCAACAACAGGTGAAATAGATTATATGGTTGTATCGGGTTCAACGGATGAAGGTAATGATATATTCGTGACTTTAATTAAGTTTGATGACCAGTGGGATGTACCCGCAGGAACTATGTCTTGTTGTCGAGCCACAGCGGGAGCTATGGTTGGTGTTTACGATCAAAAATTCCCAGAAAAAGTAGCGGTTGAGTGGTTAGATAAGTCAGAGAGCAGAATTTACTACGGTGAACTGGCAATAAATAAAAATGGTTATAAATTAGCTAAAAATTTACCTGCTTATGCATGGATAAGCACAGGAGAAGTAGAAGAAAATATCAGGCCTTATTTAATTGTTG
>NZ_JACJFH010000306.1:0-339 GCF_014164495.1 Pseudoalteromonas sp. SG41-5
TACTAATTACCCGTGAGGCTTAACCATACAACGCCAAACGCGTTTTATGTGATAGTTGATAGCGCAAGAAGTTAATAGACTAAAGTAGATTTACTGAAAACTTTTATTATCAGAATTCCAAATTTATAAGGTGACTCTTAGCGCGTAGCGTTAAAGTTGAGGCACCTTGCGCAAAGGAAATGTAAGCACTACGTGCTTTGTCATTACTCCTTTGCACCAAATTTGCTTGGTAACAATAGCGTTTTGGACCCACCTGACCCCATGCCGAACTCAGTAGTGAAACGAAACAGCGCCGATGATAGTGTAGCATTTGCTATGTGAAAGTAGGACATTGCCAGG
>NZ_JACJFH010000307.1:0-338 GCF_014164495.1 Pseudoalteromonas sp. SG41-5
GCATGTGCTGTCCTTAGCGTTATGTTCGTTTATAGCTGGACTTCGGACTTCAAAAAGTCATAGTAAAAAAGTCCATCTTCTTCATGATCTTCAAATATTTCTTTTCCGGCTAACATATAGGCCTTAAGTAAAGCATTTTTACTTCTTTCTTTGTCGTCTAACTGATAATGACATTGGCCAGCTCTAAAGTGAATAAATGGGTTATCGAGTGCTTCAGGGTAGTTTAATGCATCTAACATTGCATCAAGGGATTGTTCATATTCATCAAGCATATAATAACTATCACCGATAGATACTTTAAGCCAAACCGCTTGCTCCCAATCCTCATCTGGGTCGGT
>NZ_JACJFH010000308.1:0-338 GCF_014164495.1 Pseudoalteromonas sp. SG41-5
TTTACTTTTGATATACCAGGTTGTGAACAACGAGATGACTTAGGTAACTGTTGCTTTAAATGGGAAGAGATTGTTTGCAGGTTAACCTCGAAAATGGGCGCGCCGGGTGTAATGAATTACTTTCCAGAAATTAGTCATATAGACCAAGAAAAGTACCCTAAAACAATAGTAACCGGTTCAGTTGTAGAGCTTTCAGCTAATCCAGTGCATTGTTATTTATTATGGGAGTGTTATGTGCGCTTTATGGATTTAAGTAAGCCATTGCCCGATGTGCCGGTATATGAACAACACCGACATTTAGATCCAATTACAGCAGAGTTTGATAAAAATAATAATCG
>NZ_JACJFH010000309.1:0-330 GCF_014164495.1 Pseudoalteromonas sp. SG41-5
AAATTGCATTGCCATTTTCGGTGCCGACACCTGCGACCATGTAATCAATTTTACCTGTTGACGAACATCCTACAGCGAATAATATTAAAGCGAGTGTGATAAGTAATTTTATGAGTTTGTCCATAATCTATATCCATTTATTAGTTGTGACTGCCATTGCTCACTTTCTTCAGCTTGTTCTGGCTGATTGTAAAAAAGCTCGCGCTGTTGGTTTTTAGTGGTGAATTCAGCGTCTTCTTCAGGGCCATGAGCAATCGCATCAATCGTTGCTGAATATTTAACACTGTGGTGGATGTAATCTTTATATAAAGCCTGCCAGGCATCACTTTG